>JAVWKG010000018.1:0-32511 GCA_036638655.1 Lysinibacillus sp.
AATCAATAAACGTTCAAGTAACAACTGAAAAAGCAGCAATATTAGATGTTGAGAAAGAATCAGTAGTTGGCTATTTATCAAAAGGTTTTACATTTAATACAGATGAGCAGTGTAAAGAATGGTGTTACTTCACTTTGGATGATCGCAAAATGAAATTAGCTGAGGCAGATGTGAGCCAAACTAAGACAAAAAAACGATTTGAAGACACGATCAAAAAGGTCGAAGCCACTGAATTTGTTCAAATCGTACGTGAAACCACAATAGTAACAGAACAAAAAGACGATGCACAGATTATTGCATATATTGCTGCAAATCAATCAGTTCCAATCATTTCAACACAAGATGAATGGGCAAAAATAGAGGTGCTCAATCAAATAGCTTACATGAAACGAACAAATGTATTAGAGGAACAATCTGTAAACGTACATAATGTATTTGTAGTTGACACAGCGTCTTCTATCTATTCAAGTAAGCAGTTGGAGAAAGAAGGGGAGATTGCCATACTACAACCGAATGTGCCAATAGAGTATATAGCTGAAACGAACGACTATTTCGCTATTGAACTAGGTCAAAGTGTGGGATATGTAGAAAAGAGCCGAGGGACGAAAACGAATGGAGCTGTTTTAACAAAGCTAAAAACAGAGCCGAATGCTAGTGGTGGGATTTCCACTACAAATGCACAAGTTCCTGTTTATACTGAAATGTCGGTGGACAGTCAAAAGCAAATGGTATTATTACAAGGACTGCGCTATCCAATAGAAGGACAATGGGAAGATTGGTATATTCTTCGCATCGGTGGACAAGTTGGATATGTAGCAAAACAAGAAGCTACTTTAGACAAAGGAATACCAGTTTTAATGTACCATCACGTACTTCCCGAAAGTGAACTGGCTACTTATAAAGGTGTAAGTACGACTATTACAGCAGAAGCTTTTGAAGAACAAATGACATACTTGGTGAAAGAACAGTTTAAAGTACTGACTAAGCAGGAATTACTAGCTTATTTACAAGGTGAGCTTATTTTGCCACTAAATGCTGTAATGATCACATTTGATGATGGTTTACTTTCTAGCAAGGAATATGCATACCCAATTTTAAAACAACATGGGCTACAAGCACTACAACATATTATTTCTGCGCGTAAAGACCGTGAAGATGGCTTCCAAGAATTTGATGCAAACGCCAAACTTCAATTTGTCACAGATGAGGAAATGGAAGAAATGAAAGATGTATTTAGCTACGAAGCACATACATTTAATCTTCATATTCTTGATCCTGATACGCAAACAAGCCGTTTAGTTAAGGCAAGTGCAGGGGAGCTTAGAGATGATTTGCTTCAAAATTTAGAGGATCTGCCAAATGCAACGGCATTTGCCTACCCATTTGGTCAATATACTGAGGAAACAATTGAAGTATTACGTGAATTAGATTTTAAATTAGCCTTTACAACTCAAGAGGGGTATACAATAATTGGCGAAAATGAATTCCTTCTTAAACGCTTTGGACCAACACAAGATACAACGCTTGAACAATTTGTGCAGTACGTAAACCGAGGCATACAATATTAAAACTTATTTATAATCCCCACAAGAAAAGCACCTTTAATGAAGTGCTCAGCTCTTGTAGGGATTTTCTATACTGTTGGAGTGCTTCTTTTTTAGCTCATAACGGTGACAATTAACAGATTGAACTTTTGAAAATAATTTCTGTAACTCTACGTGATGAAATATAAATAATATATGCTACTACGCCTAATTACTACATAGTATAGATGTGGGTTATTTTGTTACATTTTTATAATTGCGATAAACACACGGATTGTATTGGTCAAAGTAAGGGCGGAGTTTCTTCTGGAAACAAAAGAGCAGGCTGTCGGTCTTGTATTGGTGAACAGGATAGCATACTCTAAGTAAAAGCAAGCGTATTATAAAGTACGGCAAATTTAAATGAATGAAAATGAGTGATAACTGTGTCTTATGAAAATAAAATACTACAAATGAAGAAAATGCTTTCGAAAAAATCAGAAGTTGCTGCAACGACAGTGGAAGAACCTCACTTTCAAACACCTGATACTCCAAGTTACGTTGAAAGCTGGCAACAAGCGGGGCTTACACGTATTGATAATGGTTTTGGCATTGTATTTAAGCGAGAGGAACATTACCCGCTATCATTTCGTCATGGGAATTATGAGCTGGCATCCTATTTTGAAGCAGTGGAGAAATGGCAAGGAGCAGACTTCTCTCATCCCTTTTCACTTGATTCAAATGAAAAGGTCCTTTTTTTTGATACGGAAACGACAGGGTTAAAAGGTGTAGGGACACAAATATTTTTGCTTGGCTTTTTAAGCTTTAATGGCGAAGAATTTGTACTTTCACAATATGTATTAGCAGATCCGGCTCATGAAGTTGCGATGCTTTTTGAATCGAAACTATGGCAGGAGCAGGCAACGATCATTACGTATAATGGCAAAAGCTTTGATTGGCCACTTCTTGAAACGCGCTGGACATTAAATCGCAAGCAATTGCCTAAACTAAAATTACAACGTCAAATGGATTTATTGCATAGTTCGAAGCGATTATGGAAAAATGATATGGAACGCATGAAATTGAAATCGGTGGAAGAAGAAAAGCTCGGATTTGTGCGCAAAGGTGATATTCCAGGTTTTTTAGCACCAATTATTTATTTAGATGCGGTGAAAAGTGGCAATCCAGATGCACTTATGAAAGTACTACTTCATAATGAATGGGATTTACTTTCACTTGTTACGCTGTATGTTCATTCCACCAATCTATTGTTTGAGCAAGATGAGGAAGAGTCGTCGACAACTTATACGAATATTGGGAAATGGTATGCCGATTTAAAAGAAGGCGCACAAAGTGAACGAATATTAGAAAAAGTAGCAGCTTCCTACAACGCGCTTGAAGCGGGGGATGCTCAGTACTATCTAGCATTTCAACATAAACGTAATAAGCGCTTCAATGATGCTGTTGTGGCATTCGTAGCAGCACTGCATTTTGTAGATAGTAAAAAGAAGTTGCAAGTTTTAGAGGAACTTGCTAAAATCCATGAGCATCAGTTTAAAGATTATGAGTTAGCGGAAAAATATACAAAACAAGGGATCGAACACTTAGAGTATGCCGAAAATATTAGCGCGGAGCAAAAGCAAAAGAGGGAAATACTTTGGGAAAAGCGTCTCAAAAGAGTAGGAAATAAAAAATAATTTCCCGGGGAAGCGCAAAATGCGACAGAAAGTGCCTGTGAATATTTGTTTGTTACGCTATAGATGTCGGAAATATGCTATAATTAGGTTTGTATATGTACTGTATGGAAGGGCGATGTAAATGGACATTAAATTAACGTCAAAAATGATTCTCGAAAAAGAATTTAAGAAAAATTTTAAAGGGTACAATGTAGAAGATGTGGATTCATTTCTTGATGAAATCATTCAAGATTATGAAACGTTTGAAAAAGTAGTAGCCCAACTACGAGCAGAAAACAATAATTTAAAAAATGAATTAGTTAGTACGCCAAAGAAACAACCTGTGGCACCTTCAAATGGTACGACGAATTTCGATATCTTGAAGCGTCTTTCTAACTTGGAAAAACATGTATTTGGAAGTAAACTTTACGAGTAAATTGTTATTTAAGTTGTGTTTATAATAAATATCTTGTATAATTCATATATCATCAATTAAATTCGAGTAATCGCTGCAGCGCTTGACGTTGTTGAGGAAAGTCCATGCTCACACGGTTCTGAGATGACCGTAGTGTTCGTGCTTACTGAAAAGATAAGGTAAGGCAGCTTAGGCTGACGGCGGAAGGAAAACCTAAGTCTTCGTGATATGGTTGAAACTTCCTGAAGGTGCCACAGTGACGATGCTTTATAGGAAACTATAAAGGTGGAACGAGGTAAACCCCACGAGTGAGAAACCCAAATTATGGTAGGGGCACTCTCCCGAAGGAATTGAACAGAGGGAGGGACAGAGTTACCGCTCTGTAGATAGATGATTACTACCCGGCTGTACGAGGCGCAAGCTGTTTGAGTACTCGGGAACAAAACATGGCTTACTGAATTTTTTGATGTTTATCTAATGATAACAAGAGCTCTCCAGAAATGTGGAGGGCTTTTCTTTTGAGATAGGATGGAATCAAGACATGAACGATAGCATTAATCGTATTAACCAGTTGAAAAGTAATTCGATTTCTAATTATCCAAATGCACTAATGTTAAAGATTTTTGAAAACGTATCTGAAGGAATAATGATTACTGACAAATATAAAAAAATTGAATTGGTGAATCCGGCCTTTGAATTTGTTACAGGCTATAAGCGTGACGAAGTAATTGGGAAATCACCGGCGGTTATACAATCGGGCATTCATGAACTACCTTTTTACTTACATATGTGGGAAAAGATCCGACTTGAGGGAATGTGGCAAGGTGAAATATGGAATCGTCGTAAAACGGGCGACATTTATCCTGAGTGGTTAACAATTACAAGTATTAAAGATGATAATGGTGAAATTACAAATTACTGTGGCATATTCTCGGATTTGTCTGAAAGAAAAATAGTAGAAAATGAATTAGAAAAACGATTATTAACTGACCCATTAACAGCTGTATCAAACCGATTTGCATATCTTCAGAGAATGGAAAGCTTACTAGAATCTACTTCTACTATTTCTCATTCAGTGCAACATGCTGTATTCTTCTTAGATTTGGACCGTTTTAAACTTGTTAATGATACGCTTGGCCATGCAACGGGAGATAGTATTCTCATTGAGGCCGCGAAAAGAATTCAGACTTTATTGAGAAATAAAGATATTATTGCTCGCTATGGCGGTGATGAATTTGTTATTACGTTAACAAATATTACGAGTGCTAGAGAAGCTGCAAAATTTGCTGAACAAATTATACGTGAAATAGAGCAACCTATGTATATTAATGGGCATGAAGTATTCATATCAACAAGTATTGGTGTGAGTATGTATCCTATTGACGGAACAAAAGCGGAAGATTTAATCAACTGCGCGGATAAAGCGATGTCGTATTCAAAAAAGAATGGTAGTAATGGATACGCCTTCTATTTTGATGAATTAAAAACGGATTCGCGGCGTGTATTATTATTAGATTCAGAGTTACGGAGAGCAATAGAGAAAAATGAATTTGAATTGCATTTCCAACCGAAAGTCGATATTGAAAAAGACAAAATTATGGGTATAGAAGCACTCGTTCGTTGGAATAGTAAAAAGCTAGGGGCTGTATCGCCTGCTGAATTTATTCCTTATGCAGAGGAAACAGGACTGATTATTCCTTTGAGCGAAATAATAATTGAAAAGGCTTGTGAAGCAGTTTCACAATTGCAAGCCATTGACCAAAAAATACCGATTGCTATCAATGTTTCTAGTATTCATTTTAAACAACAAAATTTCTTAGAGTCAATTCAAGAAATATTAGAGCGTCATAATACATCAGCTAATAATTTTGAAATTGAAGTGACAGAGCGTACTGTTATGAATAGTGCTTCTGAAACGGTAAGTAAATTAGTAAGATTAAAGCAAATGGGCTTTAAGTTATCGATTGATGATTTTGGTACAGGATATTCATCTTTAAGTTATTTAGTTCGATTCCCGCTCGATTATTTAAAAATTGATCGTAGTTTCATTCAACATATTTGTTCGCTCGATGAAAAGCAGGCTGTCGTAGATGCGATTATTCAAATGTCACATCGTTTAAAGATGAAAGTTGTGGCAGAAGGTGTAGAAAAAGTGCAACAAGTGGATATACTACGTCAGATGAATTGCGATATTATTCAGGGCTACTATTACAGTAAGCCATTACCGATGAATGAGTTGATTGAATTTATCGAGTATTGGGAAGTAGAACATTCAGGAAGGAATTAACGCATGGCACAATATAAATTAGTTGCAACAGCTGCAATGGGCTTAGAGTCGATTGTCGCACAAGAAGTTCAAGCATTAGGATATGAAACAACTGTAGAAAATGGCAAGGTATATTTTGAGGGGGATGAGACAGCAATTGCACGTGCTAATCTTTGGTTACGCGTTGCTGATCGTGTGAAAATCGTCGTTGCTCAATTTCCTGCAACATCATTTGAACAATTATTCGAGAGTGTAAAAGCATTAGATTGGGAAAAGTATTTGCCAGTTGATGCTGCTTTTCCAGTCTCGGGTAAATCTGTTAAATCGAAATTATTTAGTGTGCCAGACTGTCAAGCAATTACCAAAAAAGCAATTGTAGAACGTCTGAAACTTCATTATAAAAGACTTGGTTTTTTAGATGAATCTGGTGCATCATATAAAATTGAAGTATCCATTTTAAAAGATATTGCGACATTAACAATTGATACATCAGGAGTAGGCTTACACAAACGCGGTTATCGCCAATCACAAGGTGAAGCGCCGTTGAAAGAAACATTAGCTGCGGCACTTGTTCAAATTTCAAAATGGAATCCAAATCGTCCATTCGTAGATCCATTTTGTGGTTCGGGTACAATTGCGCTAGAGGCGGCGATGTTTGGACAAAATATTGCTCCTGGGTATAATCGCGAGTTTATAAGTGAAGACTGGCCTTGGATGAAAGCGAAAATTTGGGAAGCAGTTCGTGACGAAGCTGATTCATTAGCAAATTATGATCAACCGCTTGAAATCATTGGTACAGATATAGATCATCGTATGATAACGATTGCTCAGGAAAATGCTTTTGAAGCAGGTTTCGGTGATATCCTTACATTTAAGCAAATGCAAGCACGTGATTTCACAACGCATCTTACAGACGGTGTGATGATCGGGAACCCGCCTTATGGTGAACGTATCGGTGATATTGATGTTGTTGAGCAAGTAGTTCGTGATCTAGGAAACGTAATGAAAAATCATCCAACATGGTCAGTTTATATGCTTTCTTCAATGAAAAACTTCGAAGAATTATATGGTAAGCAAGCGACGAAAAAACGTAAATTATTCAATGGTTTTATCGAAACGGATTACTATCAATTCTGGGGTCAAAAGTCAAAAAGAGAGCAGTTTTAAAAAAAATTGAAATAACGGAAGGTGAGATATTTCTTACCTTCCGTTTCGTCATGTATAATTAGGATGGGATTGTAAGAGGAGGAAAATAGATGCGAAAGTCTTTACCGTTTGCATTATCAAAAGATCGTTCATTTTTTGAATCACTAGGTGACTGGATGGGCGATGTTTTATATGATGAATTACCGGAAAAAGGATTTGAATGCCGTGATGAGCAAATATTTATGGCATACCAAATTGAACAAGCGTTAAAAGAAAAAAATGTGTTATTTGCTGAGGCTGGTGTAGGGACAGGAAAAACAATTGCCTACTTGCTACCGGCTATTTCCTATGCACGTTATACGGGGAAACCGGCACTTATTGCATGTGCGGACGAAACATTGATCGACCAGCTTGTTAAAGAGGGCGGCGATATTCATAAATTACAGCAAACACTGGGTTTAAATATCGACGTTCGCTTGGCAAAATCTCGCGATCAGTATCTTTGTTTAAAACGTTTTGAAGAAGCAGAAAAAGTGGAAACAGATGAGTGGATTGACGATGTTTCCTTCTCTATTCCAGATGGAGTATATGCACAAGGGTCAATGATTGCTATTGATCCGTATGGTGACCGAAGTAATTATTCAGGTGTCAGCGATGAGGATTGGCAAAAAGTAAATTATAACTCGATTATGCAATGTTCAGTTTGTGATCTACGTAATCGCTGTGGTCAAACTTTGCATCGTTCACATTACCGCAAATCAACAGATTTAATCATTTGCTCACAGGATTTCCTAATGGAGCATTTAGCAACAAAAGAATCTCGTGAACGTGAAGGCCAGCTAGCATTATTGCCAGAGGTTTCAATGATGGTGCTAGATGAAGGGCATTTACTTGAATATGCAGCACAAAAGGCAATGACATACAAAGTGCAAGCATTCACTATTGTAAAGCTGTTAGAACGCTTAATGGTAGATGGTGTACGTGAACGCACTTTATATTCAATGGAAAGATTGCAAGATCATCATGAGCTATTTTTCGATCAATTACGCGATGATGTCATTAGTTCAGAAGAAGAACGTAAGCGCATTGAAAAATCAGCTACATTAATGAAAATCGGCAAGCAGCTATTAATCGATGTCGAGCAATTACTTGAAGAGCTTGTATTTGAATCTGAAATGTACATGATTCCTGAGTATGAGCTGAATATGGCAGAGGAATATTTGGAGCAATATGCTGCGTCACTTCGCATTTTCACAGCACAAGGTGATGCAGTAGATTGGCTAGAAGTAACTGATGGCGAGGAAACACTTGTTATTATGCCTCGTTTAATTACAGAAGTGTTAGAGGAAACGTTGTTCTCGAAAAAAATGCCGATTGTTTTCTCATCTGCAACATTATCTGTGAATAAGGATTTTTCATATATAGCTTACAGTCTAGGTATTCGAAACTACCAATCGTTTTCAGTGCCATCACCGTTTGACTATGAAGAAGTAATGAAAATTTATTTACATGAATTGTCGCAAAAGGAAAAGACAGCTCGTGTACAAAGCTTGTTAAAAGATGGTGAAAAAACGCTGATTTTATTCAAGTCAAAGCAAGCAATGTTGAACTTTAAAGAGGAATTACCGTTAATGGAGCGTATGCTTGTAGCCTTTGAGGGCGATCGTGAATTATCTGCGATTGTACGTGACTTCCAGGAAGGATCTATCAAAACATTATGCTCGTATCATTTATGGGAAGGGTTAGATTTGCCTGAAGAGGCGCTAACACGTGTCATTATTTTCGACTTACCATTCCCACCACATGATCCGTTGTTTGATGCAAAGCGTGCTTTTGCTGAAGATCCTTTCGAAGAAGTAGAGCTACCATTCATGCAGCTACGTTTACAGCAAGGAATGGGTCGTTTAATCCGTACTTCGGATGATCACGGAGATATTCATATTTTGCTGAATGAAGATGAAACAAAGCTAAAAGAATCATTTGAATCCATTTTAGCTGTAGTACCTGAAATTAAATAATGAGTAATTGAAGTGATTTTGCAGAGAAATTTTGCAAAATCACTTTTTTTCTATGAAATGTGAAAAGTGTTGCGATTGGCACTTAGAAAGCGAGAAATGTATCTGGTTTCTCGCAGGAGTCGAGCGATATTTCTTCAAACTAGGCAATGGGTCAATCTACTATTTCGGGTTTTCTGTTCTTTACCGTGGTAAGGTCGATAAATTTGTGAATTAGGTCGATAAAAGCCCAAAAAGGGTCGATAGCCGCTCCATTTAGGTCGTTAGGAATCCGAAAGAGGTCGATAGCTGCTCAATTTATGTACAAAACCTACATTCAAACAGTGAATTATGCGCAGTTTTGTACGCTGGTATGGATAATCAAGGTGCTATAACGATATTTGTCGTCAATTTGAAACGAAAATGGATGTTATTACATGAAAGAGAGAATGTTTTTGTTCTTTAATAATCCTACTGTTTCATTATTCTGAATTATGATAAAATAGAGTAGTTAAAAAGGGAGGTTGTCAGTATGACAGTTCAAAGATTTAAAGATTACTTGAATAAGATGCAGCACTATTCTGAGGCACTAGGTGTGATTTATTGGGATATGCGAACAGGCGCACCAAAGAAGGGGCTTGCCCAGCGTTCTGAAGTAATCGGCACATTATCAGCTTCACTATTTGCAATGGAGACGAGTGACGAGTTAGGCGAATTATTAACCGTGTTAGAAGCGCAAAAAGATGAGTTAGATTATGTGATGCAACGGTTAGTAGAAGAAACACGCAAAAATTACGATGAAAATAAAAAAATTCCAGCATCTGAATATAAAGAATACGTTATTTTACAATCGCAAGCAGAATCCGTTTGGGAAGAAGCGAAAGCGACAAATAATTTCGATTTATTCCTACCATATTTAGAGAAGATAATAAGATCGCAAAAGAAATTTATCGGTTACTGGGGCGAGAAAAATGGTTCTGCTTACAATACATTATTAGATAAATATGAGCCAGACATGACGACGGAAGTTTTAGACCGTGTATTTGGTGAGCTGCGTGAAACAATCGTACCCCTAATACAAAAAATTGTTGCATCTTCCAATAAGCCAAAGACAGAAATGCTATTTAAGTATTTCCCAAGAGAAGCGCAGCGTGAACTTTCACTAGAAATTTTACAACAACTTGGCTACGATTTCGATGCAGGTCGCTTAGATGAGAGCGTACACCCTTTCATGATTGGATTAAATCGTGGTGATACACGGATTACGACGAAATACGATGAAAATGATTTCCGCTCAGCTATTTTCGGTACAATTCATGAGTGTGGACACGCTATGTATGAGCAAAATATCGATGCAAAGCTAGATGGACTGCCTTTATCAACTGGTGTATCGATGGGCATTCATGAATCACAATCTTTGTTTTATGAAAACTTCGTAGGGCGTAATGAGCATTTCTGGACACATAATTATGCACGCTTGCAGCAACACTCACCACAACAATTTGGCGATGTGTCAGTAGACGAATTTTTACGTGCCATAAATATGGCAGAACCCTCATTAATTCGTATAGAAGCAGATGAGTTAACATACCCATTGCATATAATGATTCGCTATGAAATCGAGAGGGATATTTTCAATGGTAATCTTGAAGCAAAAGATTTACCAAAAGTCTGGAATGAAAAATACGAGCAGTATTTAGGTATTCAACCACAAACAGATGCACTAGGTGTACTTCAAGATATGCACTGGTCTGGCGGTAGCTTTGGTTACTTCC
This sequence comes from Lysinibacillus sp., assembly GCA_036638655.1. GTDB lineage: Bacteria > Bacillota > Bacilli > Bacillales_A > Planococcaceae > Lysinibacillus. The sequence continues at coordinate 10,796 of JAVWKG010000018.1, forward strand.
CATCGTATGCGCTTGGCATGATGTATGCAGCGCAGTTGAAGCATGCAATGGATCAAGACATCCCTCATTTCGATAATCTTTGTGAAAAAGGAGAGCTGCTGCCAATTCGTGAATGGTTAACTGAAAAAATTCATCAGTTTGGTGCGTTGAAAAAACCATTTGAATTATTAGAAGAGGCAACAGGCGAAGGGCTTAATGCGAGCTATCTAGCGAAATATTTAGAAGAAAAATATACAAGGTTATATCAGGTATAAGCAAGAAAAAGTGGTTTCTTCAATAATTTGAAGAAATCACTTTTTCGTTTGAATAAAATAGAAAAACTCCCCTCCAAGTAGAAGGGGAGTGACAATACAATTACCAAAGTTTATAGCCTTTAACACCAGGTGGTGCGTTTGAAATAATGTCGATCAGTGGAATTGTATAAGCGAATAAGATTAACGCTACTAAAATAACCATCCACACTTTGAAGTTTTCAAGTATTGGCGGCGTTGTACCACTATTTTCGTGAACCTCACCAACTGGGAATTCTTCGTCGCCTTTTGGTGCAAACCATGCTAATTTCACTACGATGACCATGATCACTATAATAGCGATAAATAGAATCGTTCCACCTACAGCTTGAGCGATTTGGTAAGGAATCCAATCAAGAGCTTGTTGTGCACCACCGTACTCTGAGTAATCAGAGCGGCGAGGGGCACCGAATAGGCCGGCAATATGCATAGCTGAAGACATAATTGTCATACCGATTGCCCATAAAACACCTGAAGTAATCGCCATATTATTTAATGATTTAGTCAGCTTACGTCCTGATAAATGCGGTATTAACCAGAAGGCTGCACCGAAATAAGTTAATACGACAGCACTTGCAATTGTTAAGTGGAAATGCCCAGGAATCCAAATCGTATTATGCACTAATTGGTTCATTTGATAAGAAGCATTGACGATACCACCTGCACCACCAGGAATAAATGCAAGCATCCCGATGAATGGAACAAGGAAGCGTGAATCACTCCACGGTAGTTTTTTAATCCAGCCGAATAAACCTTTTCCTCCGAGCTGACGTCCGCGTAATTCAAATGTCGCAAATAATGAGAAGGCAGTCATTAATGATGGAACAACTACGGCCATTGTTAGTATAACTTGAATGAATTTCCAAGTGGAATCAATACCTGGCTCTGTTAATTGGTGATGAATACCAACTGGAATTGAGAAAATTAAGAATAACATAAATGATAGACGAGCTAGTGCATCAGAGAAAATTTTCCCGCCAATTACTTTTGGAATAACGATATACCATACCATATAAGCTGGTAGTAACCAGAAGTAAACTAGGGCGTGACCGAAATACCAGAATAGTGTACGAGATAGTAATACATCTACGCGTTCAATAAATCCAAGAGACCAAGGTAGCAATTGGAATAATACAGAAACGGCAACACCTAATGTAGCAACTAACCACATTAAATTGTTCACAACAACCATAAAGCTTAAAAGAGGGGAAGGTTCTTTACTTCCTTTGTTCTCTTTACGCCATTGAACGTAACGTAATACTTGAGCAGCTCCTCCAACCCAAGAACCGACTACGACTAAAGTTAAGCCTAAGTAGAAGATCCAATGCGCTTGAAGCGGTGCATAAAATGTGTATAAAACAGTTGCTTTGTTTAATAAAACCATCGTCGCAGCTGCAGCAGTACCAAGTGTCATTAACCAGAAACCTATCCAGCCTAAACGACGTTGTGTATTAGTGAAGGTACCAGAAGTACGACTAACGGAAGCAATTTGGAAACCATATATGAAAAATGTAGTTAATATAAGACCTAAAAGAACACCATGAACAGTTAATACTTGATAATAACCTATACCTGCTGGCAATTGGAATTCACCAGAACGAACTAATACTTGTAATAATCCTGCAAGACCACCGAGTAATAATGCGATAAATGCTACATAAATGTGAGCGAGCGCTAATTTCGCGTCGCGGCGATCCACTTTCATCAAATTACTTTGACTCATTTGGGTCCACCACCTTTAACTTAGAATACATTGCCGTATGTCCTGTACCACAATACTCATTACATACGATTAAAAATTCGCCTGCTTGGTTGATTTCTGCAACGTATTCAGAGATGTAACCAGGTTCAAGCATCATGTTAACATTCGTACCTGCTATTTCAAATCCGTGAATAACGTCTGCACTAGTTGCGATAAACTTCACTTTTGAACCAAGTGGAACTTCAATTTCTTGGGGCTCATAAAGGAAGGCAGAAGCTAAAACGACTACTTCATAATCCCAATCTTTCCCCTCAACTTTATGCACGCCAGGCTTACTAAAAATAGAATGCTCACGTACTTTTTCGTAATCTAATGTTTTCTTACCACTGTTTGGATGCGAACCTTGATGGAATGCACCGATACCAAGAATGATTAGGAAGGCAACTAATGTAACCACTCCGAACACAAGCCAGTATTTCTCATACTTATGTATATGCATAGTATTTTCTCCCTTCAGTTTTTATTAAAAGCGATCCATAAAAAGATTAAAGCAATAAATCCAAACTACAATAATTAAAACACCAAGTCCCATTACTGCATAAAACGTGCCTTTTAAATCATCGTTTTCTTTTTTGTTATTTGACATTGTACTCCCCCCTAAGTAGTTTATAATTGGCATTTCTTGACTTCATCATATAAAAAATTTGATATTTCCGATGTGATAAATCTCACAGTACGGCGAGGGAAATGTGAAATAACTGTGAAAGGTTTTTTGGGAAAAGAAAGGACCTATCTCAATATGTAATTGAGACAGGTCCTTGTATGCGACAGATTGCCGTAATATTGGGGATTATAGAAGGTTGATTCAAATGTAAGTTCTGTAAGTATGTACTAATCTTCTTCAATCATTAATAAAATGAGGAGGGAGCCGACTGTAGGAATATTGACAGGGAGACTAATAGCCTGTTGGAAGCCATATAATTTTGTATTCCCGACCATAACTGTTGGTGGTGTAATATCAAGTTCAATATTTTCATTTACCGCATGTGTGCATAGGTTTCCTGCAATCATATTGCCAAATTCTCCAGTAAATGATTCGAGCATTTCCCCTTCTAAAGGCATGCCGAACATAGCACTGCCAATGGCACTAAAAGTAGCAGGCGATGAATCGATAATAACACGCCCTTTAATATCTCCAACTATCCCAATCAGCACGCCCATTTCTTGCTGTATATAAGGTTCATCAATTTTACTAGGTTGCATCATTTGAATATCCATAGGAATAATCGTTTTGAGCGAATGAATAGTCCCGTTTAAAATTGTTTGGATATACTTCGAAGTACTCATATGTATCTCATCCTTCACCCGTTTTTTCCTATATCTTACCATGCCATTATACGTAATTGAAAGTACCCCTTGACGGAAATCAGAATTATTTATATACTATAGTCAAATGAGAATGATTTTCAAAGTCAGTTAAAGGAGCGATTTAAAATGGTCATAGTATTCATCGGGGCGACAATCGCAATTTATATTGGAGTAGGTCAATACGTAGTCAGTCAGGCAACTGCGCATATAAAATAATCATCTTCGCATACCTAAGAAATTGGGTATGCTTTTTTTGGGCTTTGGACAATCTAAGGGCTCGCTATCAGCTTGGCGGATGTAAGGTGGATCGTCAATAAAACTGAAAAGATGGTGAATAAATTAAGAATGATGGTCAATAAATGGCAAGATGCGGTCAATAAATCGGAAAAAGTGGGGAATATATCGTAACCTGAGCTGAAAACTTGCTTCTATATTAAGCAAGTTAGAGGGAATTGCTTAATTTTATAATAAAAAGAATTTTTCTAAGTCGAATTGTACATAAAACATGATAGAATATGTTGTATAAAAGATAAAACGGTAAAGGGGTAACTTTTTTTATGAATGCATTTGATACACAGTTGGAGGCTCTTCTGAAGCAAGCGTCTTTACAATACATAATTTATCAGCATAATGGTGACTCAGAGCGTATGGAGAAAACATCTCTGTTTGCAAGAAAGCTTCAACAAAAAGAATATGTTATTGGTTTTGCCGGACATTTCTCTGCCGGAAAATCGAGTATGATCAATGCTTTATCTGGTGAAAATTTACTTGCATCTAGTCCGATTCCGACAAGTGCAAACATTGTAAAAGTCCATAAATCGGAAGAGGATTTTGCAATCGTTTATATGCATAAAGAAAAACCTGTTAAATTTGAAACAGGTTATGATTTTAAAACAGTAAAAGAGTTAAGTAAAAATGGTGATTTAGTATCACAAATTGAAATCGGTCATAGTGGTTCAACATTACCAGCTGGTGTGACAGTGATGGATACGCCAGGGGTCGATTCAACAGATGATGCGCATAGAATGTCAACGGAATCGGCACTGCATATTGCGGATATTGTGTTCTATACAATGGATTACAATCATGTGCAGTCAGAGCTGAATTTCCAATTTACTAAACAGTTAATGAAATACAATCCAAATGTCTATTTAATCGTAAATATGATCGACAAACACAAAGAAAACGAATTGTCATTTGATGAATTCAAAGCGACAGTTTACAACTCGTTTTCAGCGTGGGGTGTTGAGCCAAAAGGTGTATTCTTTACTTCATTACGTGAATTAGATCATCCGCATAATGATTTTGACACAGTGAAGAAAATCGTCATGGATAGTATGGATGATTGGCAGGAGCAACTGATCGGTACTGCGACAAATACATTAAAATTACTTCAGAGTGAACATGAAAACTATTTAATAGAAGAAAGACAAGATCGTCTGGATGTAGATGAAGAAATTTTGAGTACCGATGATTGGTCAAATCACGCTGATATTTTAGAGCAATATCATCTTCTTGATCGTCAAGTTGAGCTATTTTCACTTGATACATGGAATGAAACATTTGAGGAAGAACGTAAAGCGCTACTATCAAATGCAGCCATCATGCCAGCTGATTTACGAGATAAATTAAGAAATTATTTAGAAAGTATGCAGGAAAGCTTTAAAGTAGGCGGTTTATTCTCAGCGAAGAAAAAAACGGCAGAGGAGCGCGAACGCCGTAAAGAGGAAGCGTATACAACTTATCAAACGGTTATTCAAGGTCAGCTTTCAGGTCATATGAAGTCGCTCATGAAAAAGTCGTTGAAGGAAGTCGGTGCATTGACAGAGGATCATGCAGCGTCAATCGATGGCTTTGTCTTTAATCCACCATTTGCACTTATTGAAGAGCAAGTTCAAGTAAATGCAATGCTTACAGGGGATGCGGTACTAAACTTTGCAAACCGTGTATCTGAAGCAACAAAGCGTTTTTATATTCGTGAAACAGATGCTTGGAAAGACAATCAAGCGAGTACACTTGAAACGGTTGCAACAGAAGTATCAGCACCAGCCCAACTGAAAATAGCAAGCATGAAAGACAAAGTAGAAGCGATTAAGGCAGTACTTGAAATAGAAGGCTTCCAAAAATACAGTGCGACAATTATGCATCAGGCAAGTAATGAGATTCGTAAAGAAGCAAATACGCAGCTGACACTTTGGGAAGACCAATTTAAAAAGGCGCTAGCAGAAATTCGGATATTCGAAGAGGCGATGTTGAAGACGAAAGATGAAGTAATTGAAGATGAAGAAATTCAACAAGTAGCGAATATTTCAAGCTTACCTGTTGATGGTGTGATTGCACGTGCGCTTCATACGGCAAATGCAGTGAAAGATGTGCAAGGCTTTGCTGAAGTGGCTAGCTATATAGAAAATAAAGTAGAGCGTTTACAAAAGAAGGACTTCACAATTGCTTTATTCGGGGCATTTAGTGCAGGGAAATCTTCATTTTCAAATGCGTTAATGGGCTCACGCGTATTGCCAGTGTCGCCGAATCCGACAACTGCGGCAATCAATAAAATTCGCCCGGTAACGCCGGATCATCCGCATGAAACGGCTGATGTGCTATTAAAAACAGATGCACAAATGCTAGAAGATATTCAAGGTTCTTACGCAGCAATTGGTTTACATGTTGCGAGTTTAGAGGAAGCATATAATCGTGCGGATGAAGGCTTAAATGTCGTGCTATCAGATGAGCGATTGAATGTGCATAAATCATTTATCCGTGCATACAAAGTAGGGTATCCGACGTATAAATCGCAGTTTGGTCAAATATTACGTGTAGAGCGTGAGGCGTTTGAACAATTTGTAGCGCAGGAAGATAAGTCTTGTTTTGTCGATAATATTGATTTTTATTATGATAGTCCTTTAACGCGTATGGGTGTAACACTGGTTGATACACCGGGAGCAGACTCTATTAATGCCCGTCATACAGGTGTTGCATTCGAATATATTCGAAATGCAGATGCCATTCTTTTCATTACGTATTATAATCATGCATTTGCAAAGGCAGACCGAGAGTTTTTAATTCAGCTTGGTCGTGTAAAGGATGCATTTGAGCTAGATAAAATGTTCTTCGTCGTGAATGCAATTGACTTAGCAACAACTGAAGAAGAACAAGAGGATGTAAAAGGCTATGTGCGTTCAGAGTTACAACGATTTGGTATACGCTTCCCAAGGCTTTATGGTGTGTCGAGTTTAATGGCGCTAAAGGAAAAAGTAGAACAGGGTGATTTTGCATCAGGCATGCCACCATTTGAAGATGCATTCCATACGTTTCTAAATGATGAGTTAAGCGCATTAGCAGTGCAGGCGCTTGCCGAAGAAGTAGACAAAACAGAGCAACGTTTAGGCGATTTAATCGCACAGACCGAGGATAACTTAAAGCGTAAAGATGAGCGTTTAGCAGAACTAGATTTACTTGAAAAGCATGTAGAAAAGGCTTTTGCGAGTGCGAATAGTAGTATGATTGTGAGTGAAACAAAGCAAGAGTTGGATGAGTTGCTTTACTATGTCATGCAGCGTGTATACTACCGCTATCCAGATTTCTTTAAGGAGGGCTATAACCCTTCAACATTTGCTACGATGTCAGCTGCTGGGGCGCTTGAGCATGCACTGAAAGAAGTGCTGCAAAGTTTACGCTTTGACTTTACACAAGAAATGCGTGTAACGAACTTCCGTTTATCTCAGTTTATTGCTAAAAAAATGCAAATTCGATTTAAGGATGAAGTGCGTGAATTAAAAGAGCTTAATAAAAGTTTTTCATTTTTAGCCTTTGAATCAGGTGAGCCAGATTTACTTGGTTTTGAAGGACCGTTTTCAAATTCTTCTAAATATGAAGGAGTGAAATCTCACTTCCGCAATCCGAAAGCGTTTTTTGAGAAAAATGAAAAAGTAAAATTAAGTGAGGCACTTGAAAATTTAACAAAGCCAGATGCACAAAGCTATTTAGCGGAACAAAAAGAGGCATTAAGTTCGTGGGCGGAGGCGTTCATCTTTGCTGATGCAGAAAAATTACGTCAACATATTGTGCATCAAGCGCTTGAACAAATTGAAACAGAACGATTATTACTGCAAGAGGAAAGTCGCTTAGCGTCTTGGAAAACCATTTATTCACAATTACAAGAAGTGTGAGGTGGAACGTAGATGGGGAAAGTATTCAAAACAGTTGAGGAAATTCAAATAGAGCAAGTACGTTTTGTCGATGTTCGTTTCGATTTACAAGACAAAGAAGCTGGTTTACAAGCCTTTCTGAAAGGGCATGCACCTGGTGCTGTGTATTTCGATTTAGAACGGGATTTATCAGATATGGCGAGTAGTGATGGACGTCACCCAATGCCGAGTAAAGAGCAGTTAGGGCAGCTTTTTGAGAAGGCGGGATTGACATATGCTGATACGATACTTGTCTACGATCAGGGGGCTGCACCATTTGCTCCCCGTGCATGGTGGATGTTGAAGTATGCAGGTTTTCCGAATGTCTTTGTGTTGAATGGTGGGGGCGCGGCGTTAGAAAAGGCTGTGAACTTTACGACAGAGCAGACTTTGTATGAAAAAAGTGCTGTGGAATTTGCTTGGCAGGACCAGCTGTACGCACCACGTGAAGCGGTCAAAGCAATTGTGGACGGTAAGGTTGCAGCGACATTGTTAGATGCGCGTGCAGCAGCGCGTTACCGCGGGGAAGTAGAGCCACTTGATAAGGTGGCTGGTCATATTCCGACAGCGAAAAACTTCGATTGGGAGCAGTTGAAGGTGGACGGCAAACTCGTGGCCAGTGAAGAGCTACGTGCGAAGTTCGCGAAGGATGAGCATGTTGTCATTTACTGTGGCAGTGGTGTAACGGCATCTCCATTGTATGCGGTGTTAGCAGATGAAGGCTATGAGAATATCCAATTATACGTAGGTAGTTTTAGCGATTGGATTACGCAGTACGAGGTAGAAACTGGAACAAATGAATAGTTTCATGTAGAGCGCTCACTTTATGTGGGCGTTTTTTTGAAGAGAAAGTATAAGTTTTTCAAGGTGGCTAGGGTAAAGCACCTTTCTTAGGTCGCTCAAGTTTGGTTCGAAGCCGCTCCAGATCGCGAAGAGGTCGCTCGAGTTTGGTGTAAAGTCGCGGTCTGCTCCATCGGGCGAAAGTTTGAGGAGCACTTAACTTTCGCTTTGGGCTCGTAAGCAGCTAAAAGGGCGTGAATGCGCTTTTCTTAGGTAGACAGATCACCAACAAAACGAAGAAAAAAAGTTTCGAAATGGAGAGCCAAAACTAATATTATTAGGTCTAACAGATAGAGGGGGGGTGAGCTTTATGCTTGAAGAACTTGTTAAATATGCAAAAGCTGGAGATGCCGGAGCCTTCACTGAGCTTTTTATGCACTTTGAAATAGACATTTACAAAATGGCGTACCTATATGTGGGCAATGAAGCGGATGCCCTCGATGTCGTACAGGAAGTAGCCTATCGCAGTTTTAAATACATACAAAGCTTACAATCAGCAACCTACATAAAAACTTGGCTAATGCGCATTGCCATTAACTGTGCATCAGATGTGCTGAAAAAGCGAGGTCAAGTCGTATCATATGAGGAATATGCAGAGGAACACGAGGCGCCGCTAGAAGATCTACCTGAAAAATGGGCGTTAGAGGATGTCATGACCAAGCTCACAAAGCCAGAAAAGGATGTTATTATACTGCGGTTTTATCATGATTATACCGTACAGCAAACTGCCTCGATATTGCAGCTAAAACTTGGTACAACCAAAACAATTCTTTACCGCGCTTTAAAAAAACTAAGGCAAGCACTTGAACAGGAGGTGTAGGTATGAATAACTTCAAAAAGCAATTAGATGATATTAAAATTCCAGAAACGCTACATAAAAGAAGTTTAACAGGTATTAAGCAGGCGGAAAAAGAACGACAAATGCCGAGTAAATGGCTGCCAAAAATATTAACAGCTACAGTAACAATTGCAGTGGCCGGATTTATCTTCAGTATGATGAAAAGCGGTGAATCAAGCCCGATTAAACAGGCCGCTCAAGACTTTACAGCTGAGACTCCATTTTTAAATACAACGATGATTTGGAGCATCGCGGTAGTTTTCATGTTGCTAGTAGTGGGGGGCATGTTGCTAGCAATTAAGAAAGGACGACCTAAAAAGCTTGTTATTGGCATAGGTGCAATTACTTGTGCATTTACATTAAATAGTGCTTATTTTGAGCAGCACCAAATACGGGAGCCAATGGTTTTACCGATATATATTGATTTAAATACAGGAAATGAATTTACTATCAAATATGTTAGTAATAAGGATGATTGGCGTAATGTGATAGCTCTAAAAGTTGGTAATGACTTCATTCAAACGATGGATGGTCAAACTGAGAACACATCATGGGATGCAATTCCGCAATGGACTGAGAGGGAATATGATTATCAATATTTGCGCAATTCATATTTCCAAATAGCAGATGAAGATGTTGAACGAATTGCTCAAGCAGTAATGGATGAAGAAAGTTATTTAGTGTTTGATGATGGCGCGCAAGTACCTGTACCGTTTATTCATTTTCGAAAGTATGTTGAAGAAGGCAAACAAGTAAATACCAAATTTTGTTCAGGAGGGATGGATGAGGAGGGGAACGATCACATAAGTAGATGTACATTGAAACAAACAGCAACATTCGATGCAATCCATATACCAAAGAAATTACAAGAAATTGTTTCTTTTGAATCCATTACAACAAAGAATGGCACTTTTGAGGAAAAAGACTTGCCAATTACGGTGGAGGAAGATGGAAGTATAGTAATTGCATTTAATATAAAGTCGGCGATTTTTCCTATTAATACCTTTGTAGGTTTGTCTGGACCAAATGGAAATTTATCAATTATGATATTTGATTGGGGTACGCCAACGCAAGATGAAATCGATGTGCTTTTAGAAAATGGGGGTGTGACAAGATGACAGAGCAGATAGCGATGAAACACGGATTGAAGTGGCTATTTTGGGGCTTACTCATAACGGTCATTCAAGTTAATATTTTCGTGCTTGGAACTTTTGTGCAAAGCTTATTGTCATTTGCCATGCTTTATTATAGTGTGCGTTTTTTCAAGCAGCGTACGAACATACCTTTCTATCTAGCCATATTAGTAGTGCTAAGCTTACTTAATAACAATCTAGCTATGATGGGCAGTTCTTCTTTCAATTGGATCGTGCTGCTAGGCTCAATTGTACATGTATTGTTAATCTCTGAGTTCGGAAAAATTTTAGCATCAATAGAACAAAAATTATCGGCAAATGATTTCACAGCACGAATAATTAGTCGCTATGTAAAAGTTCATCTTGTCGTGCTATTCATATTTACTTTTATGATGAATTTAAATTCCGATATACAGCTAGTTATTTTAACATTTGGGACAGTAATGCTTGTTAGTATGAAAATTATGCTCATCATGCACATTCACAATCTAAGAAAGCATTTGAAAATGCGAATGACAAGTTCAATCTATAATAAAAAATGACCCATCATTCATTTTGTGTTAAAATCTTCTTAAGTTAAACTTAGGGGTGAGTAAAACGGTGTTTAAAGTAGAGAAAAGTATTGATATTGGAAGAAATGTTGATATACAATTCGCAAATGGGAAAGTGTCGTTGATGGGCACGGCGTTAAATGTTTATAGCTATTGTGTAGATGGTGTGTTAATAGATACCGGTTCTGCCTCTTTAGATAAGGAATTTCAAAGTTTTTTTAAAGATATCCATTTTGAACAAGTGATGTTGACACATCATCATGAAGATCACACGGGTGGGGCAGCTTGGATTCAAAAAGATTACAACGTGCCACTCTTCATTCACGAAGATTCCGTAGATATTTGTGCAAAAAAGGGGAAGTATCCTTTGTACCGTCAAGCTGTTTGGGGAAAACGTGCTCCATTTCAAGCAACAGCATTTGGTCAAACATTTCAGTCTAGAAACGCGACGTGGGATGTCATTGCTACTCCAGGACATACGACGGATCATTTAGCTTTTTACAATCGCGAAATAGGTACAATGTTTAGCGGTGACTTGTATGTGCAATCTAAAACAAAGCTCGTCTTACAGGAGGAAAATATTGTAGAGACGATGCATTCATTACGAAAAGTATTGACGTATGATTTTGAGGAAGTTTGTTGCTGTCATTCAGGCTATTTACCAGATGGACGAGGAAAGCTAACGGAGAAGCTCGCCTATTTAGAAAATTTAGAAGGTGAAGTCAAGCATTTACATACGAAAGGTTTATCGCCAAAAGAAATTACAAAGACACTTTTTCCTCGCCAGTATCCTATTTCGAAGTTTTCTCAGGGAGAATGGGATGCCAGTCATATGATAAAAGCCTTTTTAGCGCAGAATTCCAGTTAATGAGTCGTTGAATAAAAAGAGAGTTGCTCTGAAATAGCAGAGTAATTCTTTTTTTTTTGAAAAAACTTTGTGAAAAAAAACAAAAAAATGTTACAAACTTAAGTGTATCAATGGATGCGCTTACAAAAGTTTGTGAAATTGTTCTTATATTAGTAGAAAAACACTTTGTGAAGGATTACACAGGGAAATACGTTATACACACTTGTTTTCTGAAAAATTAAAAAGCTATAACGTTATATCAAGATAATTAATTTAGTGTACTTTGTGAAAAGGTTAACATAGTAAAAGTGTGGTAATTTGAGATAAAACGAGTGTTTGTGAAGGAATTCACGCATTTTACGCTATTTTTTTGTTGACTAATTTTTCACAAAGTATTATGATTTTAGAATATAAAAGGCGGATATAAACTTCGCAAAAAGGATGGGATAGCAAATGGATTTAATGAAAAAGTCGATTGAAATGCATGCACATTACGGGGGGAAATTAGAAACGATTTCAAAAGTGCCCGTTAAAGATTCATATGATTTAAGTTTGGCGTATTCACCAGGTGTTGCAGCGCCTTGTATCGAAATCGAGCGCAACCCTTCACTTGTGTATGATTACACAATTAAAGGCAATATGGTTGCGATTGTATCAGATGGAACTGCAGTGCTTGGTTTAGGTGATATTGGTCCGAAAGCCGCGTTACCAGTAATGGAAGGAAAAGCGATTTTATTGAAGCGTTTTGCCAATGTTGATGCCTTTCCGATTTGCTTGGATACGAAGAATGTTGATGAAATTGTCAGCATTGTCAAGGCGCTTTCTCCAACATTTGGTGCCATTAATTTAGAGGATATTTCGGCACCACGCTGCTTTGAAATTGAAGATAGACTGCGTCAAGAATGTGAGATTCCAGTTTTCCATGATGATCAGCATGGTACAGCAATTGTCGTAGGAGCAGGAATGATTAATGCAAATCGTATTGTGCAAAAAGATATTGAAACGATGAAAGTGGTGATAAATGGTGCAGGTGCTGCAGGAATTGCGATTTTACGCATTCTGCTACAAATGGGCTACAAGAATATTGTGATGTGTGATACAAAAGGTGTTATTTATGAAGGGCGTAAAGAAGGAATGAACCCGATTAAAGATGGGGTTGCTCATTTAACGAATCCAGAAGGTTTACAAGGAGATTTAAGTGAAGCATTAGTAGGTGCGGATGTTTTCGTCGGTGTATCAGTAGCGAATTTATTAACAAAAGAGCATATTGAATCGATGAATCAAGATCCAATTGTGTTTGCATTAGCTAATCCAAACCCGGAAATTACGTATGAAAATGCTAAAGCGTGGGGGGTTCGCATTATGGGCACAGGTCGCTCAGATTATCCGAACCAAGTAAATAATGTGCTGGCTTTCCCTGGCATTTTCCGAGGAGCGCTTGATGTACGTGCTACAGATATTAATGAAGCAATGAAGCTAGCAGCAGTAGAAGCCATCGCTTCACTCGTTAGTGAGGAAGAACTAACGGAGGAATATATCGTGCCGAAGTCATTAGATGAGCGTGTTGTTGAAATCGTTGCTCGTGCAGTTAGTGGCGCTGCAGTAGAATCTGGCGTATCTGAACTGTTCCAACAAAATGCCGTTTCAATATAAAATACCAACCCCATTGGTATTTTATCTTGGAATTCCCCATAGCATTTACCCATCGCGAGGCATCCGCCGATTTAATCGGCGGATGCCTCGCATTTATTTTATGTGAAGAAGTTAGGCTAAAAAGGGGAGTAACAAGGATAAAACCGCGTACAATGATGCACGCGGTTTTTTATTGTGTAAGAAAATATATGAATTCATCATCGTAACCAAAGGCTGATTTCTATTTTTGTTGTGCACTTTCCGGATGGTGAGCCAATCTATGTGTTGTTTAGCGGGTTTTAGCCTAAAGTGTAATAATCGATATAACCAAGACAAAAAAGACAACTAAAACAAGGAATAATATCAACATCGGGATAAGAATTGTGAAAAAAGCTTTCCAATTTGAAAATTTATGTGCTTGCGCAATTACAGCGATGGAAATGACAATTGACCAAACACTTACTATAAATGTAAGGAAACCTGATAACATAGATAAAAGTACCATAGCACCAGAAAAGTCTGCTATAAACATAGATTCAGGTGATACAGCAAGCCAAATAGCATAAAATGGCGCTAAAGCGAGATAAGGTATTGTCGGTAAAGTAAGTACTTTAAATAAGTTTTTGTAAGATCCTTGCCCATTAAAAAGTTTACCAACTAAAAAAATTACGCCCGTATAAATGGTTGAACTGATTAAACCGATAATTGGTCCTAAGACAACTACAAATATTGTGATGATCCCTACAGTGAAGGTAGGGTAAAGGTCTGTTCCTGCAATACTTGAAAGGAAGACAGCAATATAGCCAATGATAATGAGCATAATGCAGTAGCCAATACCTTTATGTTTCATAACATATTGTGCGGTCTGATTAGGGTGTAGCCAAACGGATAGTAGTGGGTTGAGCTTACCTTCATTTGAAGGAGGAGTTTGATGTTGTTCATCATTAAGTGGATGTTTTGAAGCTGGTGAATTTAGATTATCTATGGGGAAAACCTCCATTCTAAAATATATATATAACACTACACTATACGGTGTGGATAGGCAAAAGTTTCATAGAAATGAGTTTGATGTTGAAAAAAACGGGGTATCTCAAATTCAAATTGAGATACCCCGTTTTAAATAGTTATGCTTATTTTGTTAGCATTAATTGTTCAAGTTGAAGTGGCTCGATATATTCGTCACCTTTATAAGCACGCATATTACCGCCAGAAATTTCATCAATTAATAGTATTTCGTTTGTTTTTGCATCGCGACCAAACTCTAATTTAATGTCATAAAGTGTTAAGCCTTTTTTCGCAAGCTCAGCACCGACAAATTTAGAAATTTCGATTGTACGTTGTTTTAAAATGGCATACTCTTCATGAGTAAGTAAGTTTAACATTGCTAAAGCGTCTTCAGAAATAGGAGGATCTAGGCGTTCATCGTCTTTAATTGTTACTTCTACGAAAGAATCTAAGTCTTGTCCTTCTTGTGCATAAGCACCGTAACGACGTAGGAAACTACCAACTGCTTTGAAGCGGCAAATAACTTCTAACCCTTTACCAAAAACAGTAGCAGGTTTTACAGTCATTGTAGCATCTTCGAAGTTCGCGTCTACGAAGTGAGTAGGGACGCCTTGCTCATTTAATTTAGAATAGAAAAATGAAGTTAGGCGAAGTCCAGCAAGTCCAGCACCATCAATTGTTAAACCAACTGTGTTTGCACCTGGGTCGAATACACCGTTCTCACCAGTAACATCATCTTTGAATTTTAACAAGTAATGTCCATCATTTAAATCAAATACATCTTTCGTTTTACCTTTATACAATAATTCCATAAAAAAGCCTCCCATATTTCAAATTACTTAAACATTATAACACGAATGATATAAATAATTAACACTAATAATGTTCGTTTTTCGTGATTTTATTCCCGATTTTTAACTGAAAAATGTCAAAATAGAAGATGATAACGAATGAACGTTATCATCTACATAATGCTATTAGTATACGCCTTCAGCTAGCATACCGTTTGCAACTTTAATGAAGCCTGCGATATTAGCACCAATAACAAGGTTACCAGGATAACCATATTTGTCAGCAGCAGCTCTGCTTTCTGAATAAATGTTTTTCATAATTTGGTTTAATTTCGCATCTACTTCTTCGAATGTCCAATAGATATGGCTTGCATTTTGAGCCATTTCAAGTGAAGATACAGCTACTCCACCAGCATTCGCTGCTTTACCAGGTCCAAATAGAATGCCAGCATTTAGGAATTCATTGATAGCTTCAAGGTCAGATGGCATGTTTGCACCTTCAGCTACAGCTTTCACACCGTTTGCAATTAATGTACGAGCAGAATTGCCGTCGATTTCGTTTTGTGTAGCACAAGGAAGTGCGATTTCACATGGTATTGTCCAAATACCTGAGCAACCTTCAGTGAAAGTAGCGTTTGGACGGTAGTTTAAGTAAGTAGCAATACGATCGCCTTTTACTTCTTTAATTTCTTTAATAGCAGCAAGGTCTAAACCTTCCGGATCGTAAATGTAACCTGAAGAGTCAGAACATGCTACAACGATAGCGCCATATGCTTGTGCTTTCTCGATTGCGTAAGTAGAAACATTACCAGAACCAGAAACAACTACTGTTTTGCCTTCGAATGACTCATTAATGTCTTTTAACATTTCGTTTGCGAAGTATACAGTACCGTAACCTGTAGCTTCCTTACGAGCTAATGAACCGCCAGAACCAGGTTTTTTACCAGTTAATACGCCAGAATCATATGCTTTTGTTAAACGTTTATATTGTCCCCACATATAGCCGATTTCACGTGCACCGACACCGATATCGCCAGCTGGTACATCGACATTTGGACCAAGATAGCTGTATAATTCAGTCATGAACGATTGACAGAAACGCATGATTTCCGCATCTGATTTCCCTTTAGGATCGAAGTTAGCTCCACCTTTACCCCCACCGATTGGTTGGCCAGTTAAAGCGTTTTTGAAAATTTGTTCGAAGCCTAAAAATTTAATGATTGATTCGTTTACTGATGGGTGGAAGCGAAGACCACCTTTATATGGACCTACGACATTGCTGTATTGTACGCGATAACCACGATTTACTTGTACTTGTTGGTTATCATCTTCCCATGTAACACGGAATGAAATGATACGATCTGGTTCAACCATACGAGATAAAATATTTGCTTTAATATATTCAGGATGCTGTGCGAACACTGGAACTAATGAATGGAAAATTTCTTCAGCAGCTTGTAGAAACTCAGCTTGGTGATTATTTTGGTTTTTTAATTGTTCGAATACGCCATCTACGTATTCTTTTGCTAATTGCGCATTGCTAATAGTTGATGTTGTCATGAATAAAAACCCCCATTTGTTTTGATAGGAGTATCGTATATCTATTTTTCTAACAATTCAATGAAATACTTTTTGCAAAAAGGTTTGGATTGTGAATAAATGAGCAAAAGGAGCATTTATAATATTATATTGTTATAATTATTGGGTGCGTTATTAATCTATTAATGAGAAGGGAATGATGCCTTATTGTGAAGGTATTAATTGATGCTGACGCCTGTCCAGTAGTGGATTTGTCGCTATCTATATCATCTGTCTACGAGATTGAAACTATCTTGTTTTGCGATACATCTCATCGTATAGAACGTGATAATGTAATAACAATTATGGTGCCTAAGGGACCAGATTCTGTTGATTTTACGCTTGTGAATGCGCTTTCAAAGCATGATATCGTCATTACACAGGATTATGGTCTAGCAGCCATGGTTTTAGCACGTGGGGGCTATCCAATTGACCAAATGGAAGAGAAATGACAAGTGGAAACATCGAACGTTTGCTCGATATGAGGCATGTCGGTCAAAAAATACGACGTGCAGGGGGCAGAACGAGGGGACCTAAAAAACGTACACAAGAAAACAATATTGCATTCGAATTACAATTTCGACAAATTTGTGAACGAGCAATTTTAGCACAAAAAATGGAGGCATCAATCGATGAATAATAATCTAAAACACGAACTATTCACTTCAAATGCATTACTTGAAACTATCGCAAGTCAGCGAACTGTTTTATGGGAAAATACAAAATGGGCAAAAAAGGCGCAGACAGATCTTTTTACGATAGAAGAGGTGCATGAAGCGGAAGAAACGCTAAATCGTTTTTCTTCCTATTTAATAGCTGCATTCCCGGAGCTTGCGAAAAGTGACGGTCTTATTGAATCATCTATTAAAGAGATTCCAAACATGAAGGTGGCACTTGAAAAAGAGTTTGCAACATTGATTCCTGGTCAATTCATCTTAAAATGCGATTATGCACTGCCGATTTCGGGCTCTATTAAAGCGAGAGGTGGTATTTATGAAGTGCTCAAGCATGCAGAACGACTTGCGATGGCAAATGGCATGCTTCGAAAAGAAGATGATTATGCGATTTTAGCGACGAAGGAGTTGCGTGCGTTTTTCGGACAATATACGATTGCGGTTGGCTCTACCGGTAATCTAGGTTTAAGCATCGGCATAATGGGCACAAAACTCGGCTTTAATGTCGTTGTACATATGTCTAGCGATGCGAAGGAATGGAAAAAAGCAATGCTACGTGAAAAAGGAGCGACTGTCATCGAATATGAAGCAGATTATAGTGTGGCAGTAGAGCAGGGGCGCAAGGAAGCAGAGCAAGATCCGATGTGTCATTTTATTGATGACGAAAATTCAAAAGACTTATTTGCTGGCTATGCAGTGGCTGCGAAGCGTTTACAAGTGCAACTAGAAAAGGCGAACATTGTGGTGGATAAAGACCAACCATTGTTCGTATATCTGCCTTGTGGTGTCGGAGGCGGTCCTGGTGGAGTAGCGTATGGTTTACGTGAAATTTTTGGTGAACATGTTCACATTTTCTTTGCAGAACCTGTAGCGTCACCTTGTATGACAATTGGTTTGATGACTGGTTTACATGATGAAATCAGTGTAGAAGATATCGGATTAGACAATAAAACGGAAGCAGATGGTCTAGCAGTAGGTCGCGCTTCAAAATTTGTTGGCAAGGTTATGGAAACATATATTAGTGGCTGTTATACGGTGACTGATGAAGAATTGTTTACATCCCTTGGTTTAGCTATGGAATCGGAAGGTCTATTTTTAGAACCATCTGCACATGCAGGGATGTTTGGACCGATTCAGTTGTTGAAAAACGGGCAAAGTTACTTGGAAAAGCATAACTTAGCGGACAAAATGGAACAGGCAACGCATCTTATTTGGGCAACAGGTGGAAGTATGGTGCCAGCTGAAATGCGTGAGGAATATATGGCAAGAGCGATGGAAAGTGGTAAGCAAGATTGAGGGGAAAAACAAGAGGATAGATACTCGTTAGTGAAATAAAATAGGGAAGGGCATTACATATTGCATGTAGCAAATATGTAATGCCCTATTATTTATTTTATGACTTTTCGCCGATAACCCCGCGAAAACATCAATTATTTATGTTGTGCTGCTAAAAATACTTTATGTGCAGCAAGTACGCCTGACCCTGGTTCGAAGTCATAAGAGAAGTCTTGCAATCCAGCTTCCAATAAAGAAACGGCTTGTAATACGTCGCTTGGGAAACAATAGCCCATGTGGCCAAATCTGAACATTTTTCCTTGTAAGTCACCAAGCCCGCCAGCGAAATCTAAATGATATTGTTGCTTTAAATGTGCTAGGAAGTCGCCAAGTACAATGCCTTCTGGTGCCATAATTGCTGTAATCGTTGGTGAAGCGTGCTCATCATCAGTTAAAAGTCCAATATTGAGCGCTTTCATTGCACTGCGCACCATGTTTTTCATCAGTTCATGACGTGCCACTGTGCTAGCGAAGCCACCTTCTTCTTCAATTAGCTTGCAAACGGCATTCAGTCCATAAATAAGTGTGATTGTTGGCGTGTTAGGTGTCATGCCTTTTTCAGCCCAACTGCGATAGCTTTGTAAATTTAAATAATAGGAAGGCGCTTTATTTTCTTCGATTACTTTCCACGCTCTGTCGCTCACGCTTACAAGAGAAAGCCCTGGTGGTAACATCATCGCTTTTTGAGAACCTGTAACGAGAATATCTACTCCCCATTTATCCATCTCAGCTGTTGCCCCGCCGATGCAGCTAACGCCATCAACAATTACTAATGCATCTGTTTGTTCACGAACAACTTGTGCTAATTCAGCAATCGGATTTAAAATGCCTGTTGACGTTTCATTGTAAGTGATAAAAACAGCTTTAATATTTTTTAATGGCTGTAAAAATGCCTGTAGATCATTAGCTGTACAAGCCTGTCCCCATTCTTTTTCAAGCTTATGTACGTTAAAGCCATATTTTTCGCAAATCGAAACAAAGTAGTCGCCGAACGCTCCAACAGTAATGACTACAACATCTTCGCCAGCAGAAACGGAATTGACTGCCGCAGCTTCTAATGCAGCCGTACCACCAGAAGGAAGTAGTAAAATGTCTTGTTTTGTGCCGAAAATAGGTTTTACAAGTTCAGTCGTTTCACGATATAGCTCAACAAATTCATTACTTCGATGGCTAAAAATATCCTGATTCATAGCTAGTTGTACCTTTTTTGGAATTGGTGTTGGCCCCGGATGTCTTAGAATGTTTTCATACATAATGATTAGTCCCCTTTGTTGTGAAAATTAGAAAACCTGAATTTTCTAATTTTAATATAGCATATTCAATCAGCTTTCTTCCTTCTTTTTTGAAATATGTAATACGACTTGTAGCTAAAATTAATAAAAGCACAACCGGGGATATTTTATGAACAAATTTCATAGTTCAATATTTGGCCTCGATCGCGCCGAGGAGACATTTATTTTCAAAACGAAATAGGGATTAGATGAATGTCCTCTCCCATGTCTAGGACTATACATAATATAGATAGTGAAAGGGAGGGAAATCCTATGGGATCTCAAGGCTATAGTGGTAATGAATCTGGTTCATCATTCGTGTTACTTATAGTACTATTCATTCTGTTAATTATCGTCGGCGCTTGTTTCGTGTTTTAACAATAACATCCTTGATAACTAGGGTGCGAAAGTGATAACAGTATCTTTTCTCATAGTGTTTCAATAGTTACTTGATACAAAGTTTACTACGGATTACAAAAAATAAACTAGATAAAAGCACCTTTTATTTTTTGAACTACACATATTATGGATATAGAAAGGAGGTGTTTTTATGGGATACAGTGGAAATGCATGTAATACAAACAGCTACTGCGGAGGCCAATACTATGGTAATAATAATGGTTCATCATTCGCTATACTAGTAGTACTATTCATTCTTCTAATTATTGTTGGTACTGCTTTTACGCGTAGAGGAGATTGCTAATATACCTAAGTCCTGAAATGAAACATAATATAACTACAATTTCTATTTAAAAATCTAGTAATGGATAAAAAAGTATACCAAATAATTATAGATGTGATTTGAATTAAAATAGCGACTTAAATTACTTTGGTCAGCTACGATAGATTATTAATAATGTATCTAGGCACCTCCATCCTTTAATTAATTTTCCAGGGTCACTTTCCACCAAGTGACCCTTTTTTTTATGCTTCATTTCCAATACATACTTTCTTTGTAAAGTGAATTCACTTTACATCTTGTCCACTCTAAGTCATTCTTAGTGAATCAGTGAGATAAACAGTTGTTCGGGATCAATAAAAAAACCTCCATTTTGATTATTTCTAATTCAAAATGGAGGCTGTTTTGTTATTTCTACAAAAATTCTAGCCATCTACCGTTTACTTCCTATTCTACTATGGCAAGTCAAACAGAACAGTAGCTGCCACACCTTCTGAAAGGGCACCACCGGCAGTTCTCACTTGCACAGATAGTAGAGTACATTGATTTACAGGGAAATTTGCTGTTATAAATCCACAACAATTTGGGTTTGCAGCATTATTTGGGCCTGTTATTGTTGCAATAATGCCCGTAGCTGTTGGTGGATCAGTAAAACTACAATTTGTACTTATAAATATTTCTGCTAATACTACTTCTCCCGCGGCTAAAATGTGATTACGAATGCTGAAATTCAACCTTGTAATAACGCCATTCTTTGGTATAACTATCGTATTCCTATTAAACTGGGATGATGAAGTACCTAAACCTATAAAATTATTATTTGGAGTTGATTGGTCTGATGAAAGATATACATCCGCTAACCCTACGCCGGTAGAACCCGTTGCACCAGTGCCCCCAGTAGGTCCAGTGTCGCCAGTAGCCCCAGTGTATCCAGTTGCCCCAGTGTCGCCAGTAGCGCCCGTGTCACCAGTAGGTCCAGTGTCGCCAGTAGGTCC
>JAVWKG010000019.1:0-31879 GCA_036638655.1 Lysinibacillus sp.
GCATAAATAAGGTAGAATAGTTCAACATGAAGAGAGACAATTGTTTTATTTTCTAGTGCATATGGTAAAATAATTACTATTAGGTTGAAAAGAGAGTGGTATTGATGAAAATTATCGTTGGTTTAGGTAATCCAGGGAAACAGTATGAGCACACACGCCATAATATTGGTTTTGATATTATTGATGCATTAGCAAAGAAATGGGATGCACCATTAATACAATCGAAATTTAATGGTATGTATGCAGTTGTGCACCGTCCGGAGGGTAAGGTGCTACTTGTAAAGCCATTAACTTATATGAACTTGTCTGGTGAATGTGTAGGACCGCTAATGGATTATTTTGATATCGATATAGAAGATTTAGTTGTCATATATGATGATTTAGATATAGAAACAGGTAAGCTACGCCTTCGTCAAAAAGGCAGTGCAGGTGGTCATAATGGCATTAAATCACTTATTCAACATTTAGGTACACAAGAGTTTAATCGTATACGTGTAGGTGTAGATCGTCCATCGGCTGGCATGAAGGTAGCAGATTATGTCCTTTCTAAATTTTCAAAGGACGATCAAATAGTTATTGCCGCAGCAATTGATAAAAGTGTAGAAGCAGTTGAAACATCTTTATCAAAAACATTTTTAGATACAATGAATCAATTTAATGGTGCATAATTGAATTGGTAAATGTCTATACTTTAAGTAGAGAAAACTACGTAAAAA
The DNA here is from genome assembly GCA_036638655.1 of Lysinibacillus sp. Classification (GTDB taxonomy): domain Bacteria; phylum Bacillota; class Bacilli; order Bacillales_A; family Planococcaceae; genus Lysinibacillus. Next base: position 717 of record JAVWKG010000019.1, read on the forward strand.
CTTATACAGTTTGTTTTTTAGTCGTAGTGAAGCTGTTTAAAGGAGGATGATTTGGAAATGTCAATACGCTATCGATGTCGTCATTGTGAAGTAGAGGTAGGCACACTCCCATTTGATGGAGATGAGACGATTCGCAAATTGCATTTATTTGAAATGGGCGAGGCAGATGACTATGTTGAAAAAGATAAACATGGACAAACGACAGTGCATTGTATTTGTGAACAATGCGAAGATTCGTTAAGACAATTTCCAGATTACCACGCACTTAATAAATGGTTACAATAAAAAAGGAAATGCTTTGGCGCATGAAATGGGCGTTCAAAGCTTTTTCCATTTTAAATTTCCATGTATATCTTGAAAGTATTATTATAGATTACTAATATTTTGCGAAGTCACTTGGTAGATTTTCGTGTATCGAAAGGAGTGTTTGACTGTGGAAGTGTTAAGAGGACTTGTGTCGCAGGACAAACATGTCGCATCTTTTTTACAAGAAATCAAAGAAGGTAGCCATGCCTCACAGCTAATAACTGGATTGACGGGAAGTGCGCGCTCTGTATTTATAGAAGCGCTATTTCAGCGTGTACAAAAACCAATATATATTGTGTCTCCTAATTTATTGCAGGCGCAAAAAATGGTAGATGAATTCACACAAATTCTTGGTGAGGAATATGTCCATTATTATCCTGCGGACGAATTTATCGCAGCTGATTTATCGGTGTCGTCTCCGGAATTACGTGCGGAGCGCATAGCGACGCTCGATTGCTTAGCAAAAGGAAAACGAGCAGTATATATTATTCCTATTGCAGGATTACGCAAAATGATGATTCCTAAAGCGAATTGGGAAACAAACTTTTTAGAAACAGCTATTGGGCAAGAAATTCAAGTAGATAATTGGCTACAGCAGCTAATTGCTTTAGGTTATGTTCGTAATTCGATGGTAACAACACCAGGAGAATTCGCTTTGCGTGGGGGTATTTTAGATATTTATCCACCATATGCTGCTTCACCAATTCGAGTTGAGTTATTCGATACAGAGGTGGATTCTATCCGAACATTTTCAGCAGATGATCAGCGTTCGATAGATAAGTTGGATACGGTACGTATATTACCAGCAACAGAAGTCATTTTAACAACAGCAGAGCGTGTCGCATTAGCGGGGAAATTAGAAAAGGCACTTGCAAAAAGTTTGAAAAAGGTAAAGAAACCAGAAACAAAAGAGCTACTTTACCAAAACATTCAATATGATATTGAAATGCTACAACAAGGAAATATCCCTGACCATGTAAATAAATATGGGTCATTGCTGTATGATAATCCGACTTATCTTGGTGATTACTTTGCTAACGATGGTTTAGTATTATTTGATGAGCTTGGACGTGTTCAGGAAGTTATGGATGCGTGGGAACGTGAAGAAGAAGAATGGTTTTTATCGCTTATAGAAGAAGGGAAAATGGTGCATGATGTAAAGCCGGCCTTTTCTTTTAAGGAAATTATAGCAATGCTACCACAGCAAAAATTATACTTTTCATTATTTTCTCGGACATTTGCAGGTATCACCTTTAAAAAGACGACGAATTTCTCATGTAAGCCCATGCAGCAATTCCACGGTCAAATGGCACTGTTACAAAGTGAAATAGAACGTTGGCAAATGGGGAAATTTACTGTTGTGCTTTTAGCTCGTGGGTCAGAGCGCATAAAGCATGTACAGCAAATGTTGGAAGACTATGATATCCGTACGACAATTGGTGCGCCAACGGAAGCGGGAATATTCATAGTTGATGACATGTTGTCTAGTGGCTTTGAATTGCCGTTACAAAGAGTAGCTGTTATTACTGAAGATGAATTATTTAAACAGCAGGCAAAGAAAAAAGCACGCTCACAAAAAATGACCAATGCAGAGCGAATTAAAAGTTATACAGAAATCAAAGCGGGCGATTATGTTGTCCATGTGCATCACGGTATTGGTAAGTACATTGGTGTTGAAACACTCGAAGTTAATGGGGCACATAAAGACTACTTGCATATTCGATATAGAGCGGACGACAAATTGTATGTACCCGTTGAACAAATTGATTTAATCCAAAAATATGTTGCTTCAGAAGATCGCGAACCAAAGCTACATAAGCTTGGTGGAACGGATTGGAAGAAGGCTAAGGCAAAAGTTTCTTCTGCCGTACAAGATATTGCAGATGATTTAATAAAATTATATGCAAAGCGTGAAGCTGAAAAGGGACATGCTTTTGCACTGGATAATGATGATCAGCGAAGTTTTGAGGCATCCTTCCAGTATGAGGAAACAGAAGATCAGCTGCGTTCTATTATTGAAGTAAAGCGCGATATGGAAAGAGAACGCCCGATGGATCGTCTCGTTTGTGGGGATGTAGGTTATGGGAAAACAGAAGTGGCAATTCGAGCTGCTTTTAAAGCAATAATGGATGGCAAGCAAGTGGCTTTTCTTGTTCCTACGACTATTTTGGCGCAACAGCATTATGAGACAATACGCGAACGATTCCAGGATTTCGCTATAAATGTTGGCCTTTTATCACGTTTCCGTACGAAAAAGGAACAAACAGAAACGTTGAAAGGTTTGAAGGCGGGTCAAATTGACATTGTCATAGGAACACATAGAATTTTATCAAAAGACTTAATATTTCAGGATTTGGGTTTGCTTATTGTCGATGAAGAACAGCGTTTCGGTGTGACACATAAGGAAAAGATCAAGCAGTTGAAAACAAATGTAGATGTACTGACATTAACAGCAACGCCAATCCCTCGTACACTTCATATGTCTATGGTAGGTGTGCGTGATTTATCGGTAATTGAAACGCCACCGGCTAACCGTTTTCCCGTACAAACATATGTCATGGAGCATAATGGCGCGCTTGTACGTGAAGCAATAGAGCGTGAAATGGCTCGCGGTGGACAAGTATTTTATTTATACAATCGTGTAGAGGATATGGCTCGGAAAGTGGAAGAAATCCAAATACTTGTACCGGAAGCACGTATAGGTCATGCCAATGGTAGAATGACTGAATCGCAGTTGGAATCGGTTATTTTAGCTTTCCTTGAAGGTGATTATGATGTGCTTGTGACGACGACAATTATTGAAACAGGCGTCGACATTCCAAATGTAAATACACTTATTGTGCATGATGCAGATCGCATGGGTCTTGCACAGTTGTACCAATTGCGAGGGCGTGTCGGCCGTTCTAATCGTGTAGCATACGCCTACTTTATGTATAAACGCGATAAAGTACTTACAGATGTAGCGGAACAACGTTTACAGGCTATAAAGGAATTTACGGAACTTGGTTCTGGATTTAAAATTGCGATGCGTGATTTAACAATTCGTGGAGCAGGAAATTTACTAGGTGCACAGCAGCATGGCTTTATTGATTCAGTCGGCTTTGATTTATATTCGCAAATGCTAGAAGAAGCTATAGAAGAGCGTCAAACAGGTGTGAAAAAAGAAGATCGACCAGATATAGAAATTTTACTATCAATCGATGCTTATATCCCGGATGTGTACATTCCGGATGGCTATCAAAAAATCCAAATGTATAAGCGCATTAAAGCGATGGATCAAGTAGAAGACTATAATGAAATTTGGGATGAATTAATTGATAGATTTGGAGATATTCCAATTGAAACGGAGCGCTTATTACGAATTGCCCGAATGAAAGTATGGGGGCTTGGTGTAGGTGTTACATCTATCAAAGAAAAACAAAAAGTCATTTCAATCTTATTGTCGGAAGAAGGTACTGCTAAAGTAGATGGAAGTAAAATTGTGACGGGGTCTATGAAATTCGAGCGAGCAGTTGGCTTCGGCATGGATGGGATGAAATTGATGGTAACAATTGATGAACGAAAATGCGGCAAATATCCGCCGTTTGATATTTTAGAAGAAATGATACAAATGATCTCAAACGCCAAAAAGACAGACAATGAATAAAAAAAGCGCATGCCTCCTGCGGATTGTTCGCGGGAAGTAGGCGCTTTTTCACATTTCATTATTTAGATAGTTTATAAATTTCCCCAGTCTTCTCTCGAAGTATCGCCAGGAGCTATTTTTAACCTTTCGCTATAGTGGATACCATTACGATAAGTGAGTCTTTGCAATAATTCCTCATGAGTTGAAAATATTTTACGTTTCATTAATAGTTGTCCTTCCTTCGTTTCCGAGCGTGACATTAATGTACGTTGACCATCTTCATTTTCTGAATAACGGCTAAATATTCCACTTTCCACTTTAGTTACGACTGTAAAGTTTTGTTGATGCTGAGTTGATTTAGCGTCATCAAGGGTATGAAACTGTAGTTGTACTGGAGTGGAGGGAAATTGACTAAGTCTCGAAATTGCGCTCATATAATCGCCGCCTTTGTTATTTGAAAAAATATGTTACTAAACACTGTATATGCAGTGTAAATTACTTTTATACTACATTTCAAAGAGAAAAACCTGACGTGAATAAAAAATGAATAAAAATACCTATAAAAGTGGCGCTTCATTACATTAGTGAATGTGGTAATTAACCTTTATTTTAAATGTAATAGCCTTCAAATCCTTTTTGTTCATTTATTGCATAGATTATCTTTTTAATATCCATACTATATATGAATCAAATTTTGAATTTGTCGAAAGCGAGGCAGTTTATATGAAAGCAACAGGAATTGTTCGTCGAATAGATGATCTAGGTCGTGTAGTTATTCCGAAAGAAATACGGAGGACTCTACGTATTCGGGAAGGCGATCCTTTAGAAATTTATACGGATAAAGAAGGAGAAGTAATATTAAAAAAATATTCACCAATAAGTGATTTAGGTGAATTTGCAAAAGAATATGTAGAGACATTGTATGAAACTATAGGAACACCAGCAATTGTAACGGATAGAGATGAAATAATTGCTGTATCCGGTATTGCGAAAAAAGAGTATATAGGTAGAAGAATTACTTCTTTTGCGGAAGGCTTTATGGAAGATCGTTCGATGGTTTTAGAAAAGATGGAGGCGACAATTGAACTTGTCCCTGGGCAGTATGAACAAGTAAAATCATATTGTGCTGCACCCATTGTTATTAATGGTGATCCGATTGGAGCAGTTATTATTTTATCCAAAGTGCATTTTATTGGTGAGGTTGAACAAAAGGTTGTAGAAGCGGCAGCCAATTTCTTAGCAAAGCAAATGGAGTAAAATATTGTTGTCAGAGAAGTTATTATTTAGTGGGCTATCCCCTGAATGATAACTTTTTTATTTTTTATTCATTATTCATAGCTAGACGAAGCCTACTGTTACTATGGGAAACAAGCGCACCAAACTTTTGTTGTATGCTATACTATGGGCATTGTTAATGAGGAAAGAGGGCAGGGTATGTCTGGACATTTCGGGATGAAGAGCTATATGAAAGGTGCAGCACTTCTGACCATTGCAGCGTTGATTGTGAAAATACTTAGTGCTATTTATCGTGTGCCTTTTCAAAACTTAGTAGGTGATGAAGGCTTTTATATTTACCAGCAAGTCTATCCGTTTATCGCAATTTTTGTTGTATGGACATCAAGTGGTTTTGCCGTTGCTATTTCCAAAATGCTTGCTGATAATGATAATAATCTGCTTTCGGCTATAGAAGAGCGTGAACAACAAAGAAATGCCATTATGCGTACGGTTTTTCAGTATTTGACTTTGTTGTCATTGCTGTTTTTTGTTTTATTATTTGGTGGGGCTAATTTCCTTGCACGTGCAATGGGAGATGATGCGTTGGCGCCGCTTTTACGTACAGGTTCATTTATCGTGCTTATTATGCCTGCGTTAGCGATTGTCAAAGGAGCTTTTCAGTCCAAAGGGATTATGGCGCCGATTGCCTATGCTCAAGTAATGGAGCAAACAGTGCGTGTTTGTATTATATTAGTAGGTGCATTTCTAGTCATGACAACGACAAAATCTTTATATGGCGCAGGTAAAATGGCTATTATAGGGACGATTACGGGTGAAGTAGTAGGTTTTTTATTGCTAGCGTATTTATATAAAAAAGAGTTCGTAAAAAATAGTAATTTGCCAAAGAGGCATATAAAGAAATGGCCGATATTAAAAGAAGTTACTTGGTTAAGTTTAAGTGTGAGTATGAGTGGCTTATTATTGTTAGGCTATCAATTAGTCGATTCTTTTACTGTATTTTCACTACTGTTAGATGGCGGTATGGAAGAGATGGTAGCTAAGCAAACAAAGGGCATTTATGATCGTGGACAACCACTTGTGCAGCTAGGCATTGTCATAGCATCGGCACTTTCACTAGCAATTGTGCCACTTATAGCACATATATCTAAAAAGGAAAAGGGACGTAGCGCAACGCCGTTTATTCAATTAACTTATAAAACTTCGATGTTATTTGGGTGGGCTTCGTCATTAGGCTTAATATTGGTAATGCCTTATATAAATGAAATGCTATTTAAAACAGATGCGTTATCAGGAGTGTTAATGTTATATGTAATACAAATAGTGCCATTGTGTATTATTTTGACGTTTACAGCGATTTTACAAGGCTACGGAAAACTAAAAATACCTGCTTTGTTTTTACTTGTAGGTTTTATGGTGAAAATAATGTTGAACGTCCTTATGATACAATTATTTGGTGTAGTAGGTGCGGCAGTAGCTAGTAATATTGGATTACTAATCTCGGCAGTGGCACTTGTTGTGTACTTGAAAAAAATAATTAAAATACAATTAGCACCAAGGTGTTTTTATAAAAAGTTAATAGGTGCATCTATTTGGATGTCAATTGCAGTGGTAGGTTGGTTAAAAATAATGCAGTTATTAGTAACGGTAACGGCATCTGAGAGAGTTTTTGCGCTTTTTGTAGGTTTGAGTGCAGTATTGATTGGTGCATTCGTTATGCTTACGCAAATGGCGAAATCACGTATTTTGTTGGAAAAGGAATGGTACTTATTGCCGTTTGGACGTAGAATGGCAACGTATCAGCTATGGTTAAATCGAAAGAAGTAGGTGTGGAAAATGCATAAATTAACGGTAATAGGTCTAGGTGCTGGTGATTTCGATCAGTTACAAATGGGCGTTTATAAAAAGTTAAAAGCAGCAGAAAAATTATTCGTACGAACTGTTGATCACCCGGTGTTGAAGGAGTTAGAGGCTGAAGGACTACAGTTTGAGAGCTTTGATGCAGTATATGAAAAACATGGAACGTTTCAACCGGTCTATGAAGAGATTGCGGACAGTTTGATGGAGGCGTCACAACTAGCAACAGTAATGTATGCTGTACCAGGACATCCTCTTGTTGCAGAACAAACGGTGCAATTACTAATTGCGGCATATCGCGAAGGCAAAATTGATTTAGTAATCGAAGGTGGACAAAGCTTTTTAGATCCGATATTTGGTGCATTGAAAATCGATCCAATTGAAGGCTTTCAGTTGCTAGATGGTACAGAAATGAGTATGCATGACATTAATATGCGTCAACATATTTTAATTGCACAAGTGTATGATACGTTCAGTGCATCTGAAGTAAAGTTAACATTAATGGAAAAATACGATGCTGAATATTTAGTAACTGTCGTAACAGCGGCAGGTTCATCGCAAGAAAAATTAGTGACGGTGCCTTTATATGAACTAGATCAAAGTGTAGAAGTAAATAATTTAACGACAGTTTATGTACCCCCAGTAAAATCACAAGAAGAGGCACTAAAAGATTGGAGTACGCTACGTAATATTATTGCCGTGCTACGTGGTCCAAACGGCTGCCCATGGGATCAAAAACAAACACATGAATCGTTGAAAAAATATTTGCTTGAAGAGGCGCATGAATATTTAGCTGCAGTTGATGCAGAAGATGATTTTGCAATGATTGAAGAATTAGGCGATGTATTGTTACAAGTGTTCCTAAACGCGCAAATTGGGGAAGACCAAGGTTACTTCACTTTAGAGGACGTTTTAGCATCAGTTAGTGAAAAAATGATTCGTCGTCATCCTCATGTTTTCGGTGATGTAATAGCAGATGATGCGGAAGCGGTTGTAGCAAACTGGGAAGCTATCAAGGACGAAGAAAAAGGTCATTCAGATAAAGCATTACTAGAAGCTGAATATAGAGTATCTTCATCATTACAAACGGCGTATAATTATCAAAAAAGTGCAGCTAAAGTTGGTTTTGATTGGCCAGATGTAGAAGGAGCATGGGATAAATTTGCTGAGGAATGGCAGGAATTCCGTGACGAGGTGCAGAATGGGACGACAAAAACGCGTCTAGATGAGTTAGGAGATGTTCTTTTCACAATTGTGAATATAGCTCGCTTTTATAAGCTTTCACCGGAAGAGGCAATGCTTCATGCGAATGAGAAGTTTGCAAGACGCTTTGGTTTTGTCGAACAGCAAGTAAAAGAGAGTGGAAAAGCATTTGCAAGTTATACATTAGAACAGCTAGATACATTTTGGGATCAAGCAAAACAATTAGAAAAGGAGTAATCATATGCGATTAGATAAATTTTTAAAAGTATCCCGTCTTATTAAACGTAGAACATTAGCAAAGGAAGTGGCTGATCAGGGACGGATTACGATTAATAGCAAGCAAGCAAAAGCAAGTAGTGCTGTTAAAGTTGGCGACGAGCTAGCTATTCGTTTCGGACAAAAAATTGTCACTGCTAGAGTGGAAGAGTTACGTGATACTGTAAAAAAAGAAGATGCAATAAAAATGTTTACGATTTTAAAAGAAGAGCGACTTGAAAAAATCGAACCTCAATTTATAGATGATGAAGACTAAGTAATAAAGCTTAAATGTTGAAATCGCAGCGTTTAGCAACGAGCAGAAAAGATTTCTAAAATACATCAAAAAAATTTAAAGGGCATGATAACGATTTTGTTGTCATGCTTTTTAGTTTGTCCGCATAAAATGAACAGAAGCTAGGACGAGTAAAGGAGGAAGGAAATGACACTACATCAAGAAAGTAATCGTTATACTATCCCATCAGGAGAGCATATTCTTACAATTCGTAATCGTAAAAGAATGGATATGACATCTGTAAAATCAATCGAACGCTTTGACCAAGAAGAATTCTTTGTTAAAACATCTCAAGGACATTTACTTATTAAGGGGGAGGCTCTTCACATCGTACATTTAGATGTTGATAAAGGTCTTTTAACCTTAGAAGGTACAGTGAAAACACTACAGTACGATGAAGAGGATAGCGGATTTTCGAAGGGTTTCCTTCATAAATTATTTGGATGATTATTAGTGAGCAATTTATTCAATTAGTTGTCATGGTGATGAGTGGTATTATTGTAGGATTTGTTATTGATAGTACAAGACTAATTGTAGTAGCTGCTCCAAAGAAGTCGCATCTCCGAAAAATGGCTGTTGTGTTAGAGCTCTTTGTATGGCTAGCTTTAGGTGGTACGACATTCTATTTGCTGTTTTGGTTAAAAGATGGGGCTTGGCGTATTATTGATCCGCTTGCACAATTATTAGGTATTTTTTTGTATCAAACATTTTTACAATCGTTTTTCCGCTTCATTGGAAGGATGTTTGTGCTGATCGTATTGCGACCTATTTTGTGGCTTGCTCGTCTAATTGTTTTCATTATCCGTAAAGTTTTTCAAGTTGTAATAGGGCTTATTATTATCATTTTAAGACCATTTGTAAAAATATATTCGTATTTATTAAATACTTTATTTAAAAATAATCGATATTTAAAGTATAATAAGAAACAAGAATAACTTCGGGGGTGCGGACATGACGCAACGTCACCAATCAAATACAAATCATCCTAGCTATACAAAGCTTGATAATGACTATGTCCGTAACACGGATAATAAAGAGCATTTCCAAAAAGAACTACGTAAACGTCGTAAGCGTCGTGTTTTTTTTATTGTGGTTGTACCGATAGTCATTATAGGGGTTTTAATAAATGTCCTTGTCCAACAATCCGAGCATCTAGCTGAAAAAGAGCAAAAAAAAATGCAGGTAGAGCAACAACTCGGTAAAGTGCAGGAAAAACAAGAGATGCTAAATCTCAAAATTGCCCAATTAGAAGATGATGAGTACATCGCAAAGTTGTTACGAAAAGAGTATTTTTTATCTGAAGAAGGGGAGATTATTTTTGTAATTCCTGAAAAAGATAAGAAAAACGAAGACTGAAAAGTGGTGTCTTGTTGACACTCTTTTTTAGTTAGATATAATGAAAAGAGAAACCTATTGTAACAAAAAGTTTCATCAAATTGATTACATGACTTATTAAAGTCGCTTAATTTTTAAGGAGGAGCATTTTTTTTATGTCAATTGAAGTAGGCAGCAAGGTACAAGGTAAAGTAACAGGAATCACAAATTTTGGAGCATTCGTTGAGCTTCCGGATGGCAAGACTGGTTTAGTGCACATCAGTGAAGTTGCAGACAATTATGTAAAAGATATTAACGAGCATCTAAAAGTTGGAGATGTTGTAGAAGTAAAAGTGATGAATGTTGAAGCGGACGGAAAGATCGGTCTTTCAATCCGTAAAGCAAAGCCTCAAGCTGAGAGACCAGAGCGTCCTCAACGTCCACGCCGTGAAAATCGCTCAAATGATCGTAATGAACGCCATCAACCGAAAGAAAATTTTGAGCAAAAAATGGCACGTTTCTTAAAAGATAGTGATGAACGACTTACTACATTAAAACGTGCTACAGAATCAAAACGAGGTGGCCGTGGAGCTAGAAGAGGGTAGTTTGCTGACTGTTTTAATCGTAGAAAAAGTGTGTTAAATAGAGTAGGGATTAACTTTTGTCATTTTGCAAAAGTTAATCCCTTTTTGGTTTTATAATGTTGATGTTGGTCTATTGTTCTTTTTAGTAGTTGTCGTTGGTGTTGTTTTTACGAATGTTTCAGCCGCCTTTTCAGCAGGGCTTCCAATCGTCTTTATAAGTTTAAACACACCAAATACACTGATAGTAAGACCAGTCAAAAGTAATAATATTTGTATGAAAAATGGAAGTTTAATAAGAATAGATACGAGAATGATCATCGAACCACTTCCGCAAATGAATGCAGCTTTTGATAATTGTCCCAAAGTAAAGTCCCTCCTACAAAAAAACGAGCACATTGTTTTAAGTATGCCACAATGGCTATAGTTACGCATATTATACTACTCAAAAAAAGAGATATTTCAGAAACACTTCTGAAATATCTCTTTTGCAAGATGACCCCTACGGGATTCGAACCCGTGTTACCGCCGTGAAAGGGCGGTGTCTTAACCGCTTGACCAAGGGGCCAAAAAATATGGTGGCGGCCGAGGGGATCGAACCCCCGACCTCACGGGTATGAACCGTACGCTCTAGCCAGCTGAGCTAGGCCGCCATTTAGTAAAAAGCCCTCTTTTTTTAAAAGATCTGTTTGAAGGACAAATTAAATAATACAAGTGAAAGGAAGAAGTGTCAAGATGTCTGTCATAAAAAATAATAAAAATTACGTTTATCATCAAAATGAGTGCTTTCAGGTTTGGGGATAGAGCAAAAATCAAGAAAAGATAAAAAGTGCAAAACTAGCATGGAATTTCACGAAATCTCCTTTTAATGAACAGGATAATTACTAAAAGTGTGATTAATATTGTGAATTTTTAGTTATTTTGCGATGTACGTATATTTGTAGAGTTATTCGTCGAAAGGTTTCTTCATATACTCGCCATCGTCAGACAATCTTTACACGCAAACTTATTTATAATAACAAAAAGTGCGAAAGGAGATAGATGAATGACTAGTATAGAATGGTACCAATCAACGAATGTAACTAATAGCAAATCTAAAATATCAGGGACAAAAAAGAGGCAGATACTCATATATAGTCTCTTTTTTTTAGCCTCATTTTTTCTAGCACAATCTATCGTGTTTGAAGCAGCCGTCCCATTTTCGATTCCATTTTGGGCGATAGTTAGAAATAAATATAAAGAATATACGACTGCTGTTTTAATAGGCAGTATTGTGGGCTGTTTGTTCCTTGGTTTCGGACAAGTAGTCATTTTAGGCCTGCAAATAATTGTGTTCGAGTTGATCATGCGCTTTCGATATTGGCGAGCACCTCAAATTGTAGCTGTGTTACTGTCGGTATTGGTTGTCCAATTTGTTTGGCAATTTGCTACATATCAAGGTTTACCACCAATGCGTATTCATTTCTATGTAGTAAGTGAGGCTGTATTAGCATTAATAATGACCCGCTTTATGTATGTTTTTTTTACAAATGTACATGAATGGTTTATTAATAGTTGGACGTATGAAAGAGTTGGATCGGGTTTATTTATATTTGCGGCATTATTAACGGGCATGCAGTCAATTGTTTTTGGTTATTTTTCGCTTTCTATTTTCTTACTTCAAGTAGTTATTTGTATAGGGGCGGTAGTAGGAGCCGTGCCACTTGCTACTGTGATGGGAGCTGTGCTTGGAACACTCATCGGTGTGGCGAAATTATCATTTACAGGAATGCTGTCAGTCTACACGCTTACAGGATTACTTGCAGGAGTAGGTGCACGTTTTGGTAAAGTGGGAGCTGTTATAGGTAGCTTACTGCCGAGTGTATTTTTCCTGTTTTATGATGCAACATTGCCTTTAGATAGCGTATACTTTACGTCGATAATTGCGGGGAGTATTATGTTTTTACTAGTACCGCAATCATTTTCAGCAAAAATGCGCGAAAAACTTTTCCCGCAAAGAGAAGAGGTACTACTAGCAAGGCAAAATTGGTTGACAGAACATGTGACGTTGAAATTAGAGCACTTCCAGCATTTTGTTCATTTTATGAAAGAGCTTGTTTTTGAACGCTTTACGACCTCTCCGATAGAGACGCAAAAGGCGTTAGAGCCAATGACGACTTGTATGAGTTGTTTTCGATATGACAGGTGCTGGGGAGAACAAAATAATGGGATGGATGAATTGGTATTAGATTGGTTTCGCAATAAAAGCTTCGCTAAAGAGTCAACTATTCATAAATCGGAGGAGCAAATTCGATATAAATGTGTAAAGGCAACAAAGCTTTTTGAAGAGTTGGATGCACAGTTTTATAGAGAGCGCATTAATGGACAGTATTTTCATGGGAAAAAGATGATTGCACTGCAGTTGCGTGATATGAGTAATCACTTGAATCAGTTAATAGCAGAAATGCGAGAAGAAACAGTGTCGTTTGATAGTGTTGAAAAAGAGTTATTAAATCATTTGAAAATGGCGAATGTGGATTGCTTTCAACTTGATGTATTGAGTAATAAGGCGGGGGCGCGGAAAATAGTATGTGCATTTGCACCGACGCGGTCAGATTGGGAAAATAAAACGACGCTAGCAGAACGAATTGTATTGCCTATTTTATTTGATGTATTTGGAGAGCCATTTGAAATAGATAAGGTTGTTGAGCGTGATCTTCCGTTCCGTCATATTCAAATAGGCTTTCAGTCGGCTATTGGCTTTGAAGTAGAGTATGATGTATATAGTATGGCAAAGCATGATGCGCTGCATTCAGGCGATTCGCATGCCTTGTTTCAATTACACCCAGGATTGTTTGCTGTCTTGTTATCAGATGGCATGGGGCAAGGTAAAAAAGCGCAACATGAGAGTAAGAAACTTATTCATTTAATGCGAGAGTGTTTAAACTTTGATATGAATCCAGAGACGGCAATGCACACTTTGCATTATGTCATGTCTTTAAAACACGAGAATGATATGTATGCCACTTTGGATTTTGCACTTGTTGATTTGCAGCAAGGTGAGCTGTGGTCGTGGAAGGCTGGTGGTATGTCAACATACATTCTACGTGGTAAGGAAGTGCTGAAGGTAGAAAGTAATGCAGCACCAGTAGGCTTTTTATCGCTTTCATCTGTAGAGGCAGAAAAGAGGAAGTTAAAAGCAGGGGATGTCATTGTCATGTACTCAGATGGGCTGTTTTCAAGCACAGATGATTGGGATGAACAAGAAGAGACATTTATATCTTTAACGCAAGCTGTTGCGAGAGAAAATATATCAATACAAAATAAGCTGAGCCATATTATGCAAGATTTTCAGCAACAATATAAAGTGGATGATGATTGTACAGTTATGATGATGGAAATTACACATGTTTTACCGACCTGGTCCGTATTTAAACCAGAGGAAAATATTACGAGTAAGTCGTCTTAAATAAACAGAATCGGAGGAGAAGAGCTTGTCATTCGAACTAAAAGTGCAACACTATATTGAAAGAGAACAACTTATATTGCCCGGCGAACGTCTTCTCGTAGCCGTTTCGGGTGGTGTAGATTCTATGGCATTATTACAGTACTTAGCAAAAAGTAAAAAGCGTTGGTCCATTGATGTGCAAGCTGTACATGTGGATCATATGTTGCGAGGAGAAGCATCAGCGGAAGATCGCGAGTTTGTACAACAATATTGTGAGGCGCATCATATACCATTACACGCAAGAGCTATTCCTATTCCAAAAATGATTGCGGAAGAGAAGGGGAATTCTCAACTTATATGTCGCAGGGAGCGGTATCGATACTTTCGTGAAGTAATGCAAGAACATGGATTAACGAAGCTTGTAACTGCACATCATGCGGATGATCAGCTGGAGTCGGTATTAATGGCTTTAACGAAAAATGCGACAATAAATAGTATGCAGGGAATCCCCCCGATGCGAATTTTTGAAGAAAGAACATTAATTCGTCCGTTTTTAACGGTTACAAAATCGGAAATTAGGGAATATTTACAGAAGCAAGGGGTGTGTTACCGCGAAGATTTAAGCAATGAAAAGGATGATTATTTACGCAATCGCTTCAGACACCACATTGTACCTCTGCTAAAGATTGAAAATCCTCGTGTCACTGAACAAACAATTCATTTTACGAAGCAATTACAGGAGGATGATGCACTTTTAATGACGCTGGCGCAGGATATTTTTGCAAAAACCTTTCAAAAAACGAGTGGAAATATGTACAGTGCAGAAATTGAAGCGTTTCAAATGGTGCCACTTGCTTTACAAAGAAGGCTCATTTTAATACTATTAAACTATCTTTACAAAGATTCTAATACAATACAAAGTTATACATTATTGACTTCACTCTTGAAGCTTTGCGAAACAACAGCTGGTAATGCTGAAATTCATTTACCAGAAGGTTATATGGCAGTGCGTCAATATGGAAAGTTAATAGTTCAAAAATCTTCTTCTGAAAGAATAATGAATATAGCTGAGGAAAGCCAAATATTGACCGCTGGTGAGCGGACAATTTTGACAAACGGTATGTGTTTATACATAGCAACGTTACATGAATTGACGGATGAGTTGTTATCGGATACTGCACAATTTTATTATTTTAACTCTAGCGAAGTTGACTTACCTTTACGTGTGAGAAAGCGTAAAGAGGGCGATCGCATATTGTTAAGAGGGATGGATACGCCTAAGCGACTATCTCGCCTTTTTATAGACGAAAAGATTCCTTTGAATGAACGAAACAGCTGGCCGTTACTCGTTTCTCAAGATGGCAAAGTAGTTGCGGTATTGGGTGTGCGTGCTAGCATATACTTATCAAGTACTGTGCGACCAGGCGATGATTTAGTGCTCATTGTACACTGATGTACTTTGTAAAACGTTTAACTTTATTCGGCTTAAGAGTGGATAAGGTTTGGATTTGATACAATTATGAGGAGGAATCAACATGTTACAAAATGACATCGAGAAAATAATGATTACAGAAGAGCAATTACAAGAAAGAATTGCTGAACTAGGCGCGGAGCTAACTGAGGAGTATAAAGATTCTTACCCGTTAGCTGTAGGTGTGCTTAAAGGAGCAATGCCGTTTATGACGGATTTGATGAAACGCTTTGATTCATTTATCGAATTAGATTTTATGGATGTTACAAGCTATGGCAATGCAACAGTATCTTCTGGAGAAGTGAAAATTTTAAAAGATTTAAATACGAGTGTAGAAGGTCGCGATGTGTTACTAATTGAAGACATTATCGATAGTGGTTTAACACTTAGCTATTTAGTGGATTTATTCAAGTACCGTAAAGCAAAGTCAATTAAAATTGTGACACTTTTAGACAAACCTTCTGGTCGTAAAGTTAATTTATCTGCGGATCATGTTGGTTTCCAAGTACCAGACGGTTTCGTAGTAGGTTACGGTTTGGACTACGCTGAGAAGTACCGCAATTTACCATATATCGGCATCTTAAAACCGGAAGTCTACTCTTTTTAAGTGAATTTGTTTGGATTTCGAGGAAAATCCGACAAAACTTCTTTTAAGTAAGGCTTTTCGTTGTATGATGAAATAGTGATATGTTAAGATTTTACTTAATAATTTTTCTGTAATGTAATGAGGAGGCTGGAGATGAGTCGAATATTTCGATATACCATTTTTTATCTACTGATATTCTTAGTAATCATCGGTATTTTTGGTACTTTCAACAATGGCAGTTCGCCAACGAAAGAATTAACTTATCATGAGTTTATAGATGCTCTGGATAAGAATGAAATAACAAAAGCAACAATTCAACCGGATAAATCAGTGTACATCGTTGAAGGTACGATGAAAGGCTATGAAAAAGGCCAGAGCTTTACTGCGAATCTACCTCGTGATAACCAAGCGTTAATGGAGCGTATCGATAAAGCTGCTCAAAATAAGAAAAGCAATATTAGCTATTTAACAGCACCAGAAACAAGTGGGTGGATACAATTCTTCACTGGAATTATTCCATTCATCATCATCATCTTCCTGTTCTTCTTCCTAATGAGTCAATCTCAAGGTGGCGGAAACAAAGTAATGAGCTTTGGTAAAAGTAAAGCTAAGCTTTATGATGACCAAAAGAAAAAAGTGCGTTTCACAGATGTAGCGGGCGCAGACGAAGAAAAAGCAGAGCTAGTTGAAGTGGTCGATTTCTTAAAAGATCACCGCAAATTCACTGAAATTGGCGCGCGTATTCCAAAAGGTATCCTTCTTGTAGGTCCTCCGGGTACAGGTAAAACATTGCTTGCGCGAGCTGTAGCTGGTGAAGCCGGCGTTCCGTTCTTCTCTATCTCAGGTTCTGACTTCGTAGAAATGTTCGTTGGTGTCGGTGCATCGCGTGTTCGTGACTTATTCGAAAATGCGAAGAAAAATGCGCCATGTATTATTTTCATCGATGAGATTGATGCGGTAGGTCGTCAACGTGGTGCAGGTCTAGGTGGCGGTCACGATGAACGTGAACAAACATTAAACCAACTATTAGTTGAAATGGATGGTTTCGGTGCGAATGAGGGAATCATTATTATTGCGGCGACAAACCGCCCAGATATTTTAGATAAAGCATTATTACGTCCAGGTCGTTTTGACCGTCAAATTACAGTAGGTCATCCTGATGTAAAAGGACGTGAGGCTATTCTGAAAGTACATGCACGTAACAAGCCACTATCTGAAGGTGTAGATTTAGGTGCAGTTGCGCAGCGTACGCCAGGATTCTCAGGTGCAGATT
This sequence comes from Lysinibacillus sp., assembly GCA_036638655.1. Lineage (GTDB taxonomy): Bacteria > Bacillota > Bacilli > Bacillales_A > Planococcaceae > Lysinibacillus. Next base: position 18,143 of record JAVWKG010000019.1, read on the forward strand.
TAGAAAACTTACTAAACGAAGCAGCATTAGTTGCAGCGCGTAGTAACAAAACGAAAATCGACATGGGCGATATTGATGAAGCAACTGACCGCGTAATTGCCGGTGTTGCGAAAACAAGTCGTGTTATTTCTGAAAAAGAACGTAATATCGTTGCTTATCACGAAGCAGGTCACGTAGTTGTTGGTTTAGAGCTTGATGAAGCCGATACTGTTCACAAAGTAACAATTGTTCCACGCGGTCAAGCGGGTGGTTATGCGATTATGTTACCGAAAGAAGAGCGTTTCTTCACAACGAAGCAAGAGTTGTTAGACCGTATTGCGGGACTACTTGGTGGTCGTGTTGCGGAAGAAATCGTACTTGGAGAAGTATCGACAGGTGCACATAATGACTTCCAAAAAGTAACGAGCATAGCGCGTGCAATGGTAACAGAATATGGAATGAGTGAAAATCTTGGTGCAATGCAATTCGGTTCAAGCCAAGGTGGAAATGTATTCTTAGGTCGTGATTTTAATTCGGACCAAAATTACTCTGATTCCGTTGCATATGAAATTGATAAAGAAATGCAAAAAATTATTGCGACGCAGTATGATCGTACGAAGCAAATTTTAACGAAAAACCGTGAATTGCTTAATTTAATTGCGACAACATTAATGGAAAAAGAAACGTTGAATGCGCAAGAAATTGAGCATTTAAATAAACACGGTGTCCTACCAGAGCCGGAAGTTGTAGAAGAGGTTGTAGCTGAAGCGTCAAAAGCTGAAGCAAAGCCTGTACTTGATCCAATCGGTGAACCACTTCTTGAAAAAGAATTACTATCAAGTGAGCCAGCTCCAACGGCGGTGGATTTACAAAAAGAGGGTAGCGACCAACCGGACGTATCTAAAGGTATTGAAGAAAAACGAGACTAATGTCTAGTGAAAAGCTGATGACTCTGCAAATATTGCAAGGTCGTCAGCTTTTTTAAAATTCATTGTATCAGCTACTTAGACAGGTGCAAGTTATGGTATGATTTTCTAAAGAGTTCAATGTAGGGGTGTAATGGATGATACTAGTATTAGATGTTGGAAATTCAAATATTGTATTAGGTGTATATAAAGAAGATCATCTTGCTTTTCATTGGCGAATGGTTACGAATCTTCATAAAACAGAAGATGAATACGGAATGCAAGTCCAATCTTTTTTTCACCATGCAGGCATTTCATTTGAACAAGTCACAGGTATTATTATATCCTCGGTTGTACCGCCTATTATGTACTCGCTGGAGGCAATGTGCCAAAAGTATTTCCGTCAAAAGCCACTTGTTGTAGGCCCCGGGGTGAAAACAGGATTAAATATTAAATATGAAAATCCTCGAGAAGTCGGGTCAGACAGAATTGTTAACGCTATTGCAGCGCTCGATGCATACGAAGCACCGCTTATTATTGTCGATTTCGGTACAGCGACTACATATTGTTATTTGAATGAAAAAGGTGATTATATGGGTGGAGCGATTGCACCTGGTGTAACGATTTCTACGGAGGCGCTGTATACACAAGCTGCAAGATTACCCTTTATTGAAATTGCACGTCCGGCAAATGTTGTTGGTAAAACAACTGTCTCTGCAATGCAAGCGGGCATATTTTATGGATTTGTGGGGCAAGTTGAGGGTATTGTGAATCGCATGAAGGATGGGAGCAAAGAAGAACCGCTTGTTATAGCAACGGGTGGACTAGCTCATTTAATTGCTGGTGAGACGCAGGCAATTGATGTTGTCGATCCTTTTTTAACATTAAAGGGCTTATATAAGCTTTATAAACGCAATCAATAAGAAATGAGGTTTATTATAATATGACAGATTATTTAGTTAGAGGTTTAGGGTTTAATGGTCAAGTACGTGCCTTCGCAGTATGTACGACAGAAACCGTGGGTGAAGTACAAAGACGCCATAACACGTGGCCGGTAGTTTCAGCAGCACTAGGTCGCTCGATGACAGCTAGTGTTATGATGGGTGCTATGCTTAAAGGTGAAGAAAAAATTACGGTTAAAATAGAGGGTAACGGTCCGATTGGTCCTATAGTGATCGATAGTAACGCGAAGGGTGAAGTACGTGGCTTCGTTACAAACCCACATGTCCATTTTGATTTGAATGAACAAGGGAAATTAGATGTACGAGCAGGTGTAGGTAATGAGGGTGCGTTAACAGTCGTAAAAGATTTAGGCTTACGTGATATGTTCTCAGGGCAAACACCCATTGTTTCTGGTGAAATTGCAGAAGACTTTACGTATTATTTTGCTACATCCGAACAGGTGCCTTCATCAGTTGGATTAGGTGTGCTAGTAAATCCAGATAATACAATTTTGGCAGCGGGTGGCTTTATATTGCAATTGATGCCAGGTTGTGAGGAAGAAACGATTGATGCGATTGAAGCACAATTAGGTAGTATTGAGCCTGTATCGAAAATGATTGAAAAAGGTTATACGCCTGAGCAAATTTTAACTGCAGTGTTAGGTGAGGGGAATGTGAATATTTTAGATTCAATGCCGGTTGAATTTAAATGTCAATGTTCGAAAGAGCGATTTGGTGCAGCGATTTTAGGGTTAGGTGAAAAAGAAATTCATGAAATGATTGATGAGGATGGCAAAGCAGAGGCGCAATGCCATTTCTGCTTAGAAACTTATCATTTCTCGAAAAATGAACTAGAAGGATTCATCGATGAGCTCAACGCGTAAACCAGCGCGAAAAATTACACCAGCAACACCAGGTCAAACACCCTTATCGCAACGCCGTTTAAAAACGAAACCGGTATTAGCATTAGTAGCTATTTTGTTATTAGGAAATGTTTTGTGGTTTACAGCTTGGTTAATCCCTAATGAGGGAGATATGATTGGCGGCGACGAAAAGGTCGCCGTTGTTGATGGAGATGTAATTACGCGTCAACAATGGATGGCTGCTATTGAAGAACGATACGGAAAACAGACACTACAAAACTTAGTGAATGAAGCCGTTATGGAAAAGGCAGCTAAGAAATATAAATTTAAAGTTTCAGATGAGGAAATTGATTTAGAGCTTGCGTTAATGCGTTCTGCACAAGATGGAATGGATACAGCTACACAAAATTTGTCGGTAGAGCAATTACGGCAAAAAATTCGTTCGCAACTTATTTTAGATAAAGTGTTAACAAAGTCTATAGTTGTTGAGGAGAAAATGGTAAAGAAATATTATAATGAAAATAAATCACTTTATAATATTCCAACAAGCTACCGAACAAATGTCATTGAAGTGGCTACCAAAAAAGAAGCAGAAGCAGCTCAAAAAAACTTGAAAAGTGGTTCTGATTTTGCGGTATTAGCACGTGAAATTTCAGTAGATCGTGTATCTGCAAGTTTGGGTGGAGATATAGGATTTGTGACTGCTCAGCAAGAAAATATTGATGCGGCTATTGTAAACACTGCAAAAGCTTTAAAGGTTGGAGATGTGAGCAAAGTAATTTCACTGGGCAATGGTCATTATGCACTTGTGCAAGTGCAAGAGGTTATTAAAGGCCAAGCTTTTACATATGATGAAGTGAAAGAGCATATCGAGCGTGAGCTATCAATAGAACAATTACCTCAATCTGTAACACCAGAAGTATTTTGGTCAGAATTTAATGCGACATGGTATTACGGGAAAGATGAAAAATAAAGCAAAGCTGGAAGGTACTCAACTTTCCAGCTTTTTTGAACGCAAAATAAATATTCTGAAAATATGTATTTTAATTATTGACAACGGAATGAAAAACTTGATAAAATACAAAGTAAGTAAAACCTATAAAAATAGTAGGAATTAGGAGTGGATTAATGATGAGTAAATTGGCAAATTCGGTAGCAGAGCTAGTGGGTAAGACACCAATCGTTAAGTTAAATAACGCAACAGGTGAAAATGAAGGTACAGTTTATGTGAAATTAGAATACTTCAACCCAGGCAGCTCAGTAAAAGATCGTATAGCTTTAGCTATGATTGAAGCGGCTGAAAAAGATGGTTCATTAAAGCCGGGTGGTACAATTATCGAGCCGACTTCGGGTAACACAGGTATCGGTCTTGCGATGATTGCAGCGGCAAAAGGCTATAAAGCTATTTTAGTAATGCCAGAAACAATGAGCTTAGAGCGTCGTAACTTATTGCGCGCATATGGTGCAGAGCTAGTGTTAACACCTGGACCAGCAGGTATGAAAGGCGCAATTGCGAAATCAGAAGAATTATCTGCTGAGCATGGTTACTTCTTGCCGCAACAATTCAAGAACTTAGCGAATGCGGAAGTTCACCGTTTAACAACAGGACCTGAAATTGTAGAAGCATTTGATGGTCTAAAATTAGATGCATTCGTAGCTGGTATTGGAACTGGTGGCACAATCACAGGTGCAGGTACTGTATTAAAAGATGCGTTCCCAGGCATCGAAATTATCGCTGTTGAACCAAAAGACTCTCCAGTACTTTCAGGTGGAAACCCAGGACCACATAAAATCCAAGGGATCGGTGCAGGTTTTGTACCGGAAGTATTAAATACAGACGTTTATGGTGCAGTATTCCAAGTTGAAAATGAAACTGCATTCGAAGTAGCACGTAAAGTAGCACGTGAAGAAGGTATTTTATGCGGTATATCTTCAGGTGCAGCTATTTATGCAGCAATTGAAACAGCTAAGCGCCTTGGAAAAGGCTCACATGTACTAGCGGTTGTACCTTCAAATGGAGAACGTTACCTTTCTACTCCTTTATACCAATTTGAAGACTAATCTATTCATAGTGTAAGAGACTCTCAGTGCAGAGTCTCTTTTTTGTTTGCAGATGATTTATCTGACTAAAAACGTGACTTTAATGTATCGTGGTTCGTTACGCGGCTTGTATTACATAAAACATTTGCTGAAGAAGATAAAATAAATAGCATCTCATCAAGGTTCAAGTTAAGATGGAAACATCTATATTGAAAGTGAAGGAGATTGCTAGCGTGAACACATTAAAAACGACAACATTTCAGATGGACGCAGAAGCTTTTTTTTATAGTTATAAGCAACGAGTACAAACTGAGCAAGCGCATGTTTTTTTAGAAAGCGGTCGAGGAGCATATACGAATATCGCAGCTTGGAACCCGTTTGCGACAGTTTGTTCAATTGAAGGTGGTCTTCAAATCATTTGGCGAGATGGAAATGAGGAAATACGTTACGGTGAGCCTCTTGCTTTGTTAGAGGAACTTATCGCTTTATATAAAATCCCGTATGATGCGCAGTTACCGGTGTTCCAAGGAGGAGCAATTGGTTTTGTATCTTATGATTATGTGAGACAAATTGAAGTATTACCAGTGATAGCTGCAGATGATTTACAAGTACCGGATATTTACTTTTATTTATTCGATTTTTGGGCAGTGCAGGATAGCCAAAAGAACACTGTTACATTGATGAAGTTATTAAATTGCAATGTGGATTTAGAGGCCGAGGCATTGCGTTGGCAGCAAGCTGCAGTAGAAGGACTACGGGATAGAAAGTTCGAGCCTACGAATGCGGTGGAAGTCGTTCAAGATGAAAATGAATTATTTGTTTCATATGAGAACACCGATTTTGAACAGGCGGTGCGACAAATACAATCGTATATTGCGCAAGGTGATGTATTTCAGGTGAATTTATCGGTCAGACAATCAAAGATGCTGACAGCGACACCGATGGACGTTTATGAAGCATTGCGAGCATTTAACCCATCACCTTATATGGCTTATATTGCAGCGCCGGATTTTGTGGTTGTTTCAGGTTCGCCAGAGTTACTTGTGAAACGCAAAGGGAAAGAATTGTCGACGCGTCCAATAGCGGGGACACGTCCGCGTGGGAAAACAGAAGTGGAAGACTTGGCGCTTGCACAAGAGCTAATTGATAACGAAAAAGAACGAGCGGAGCATGTGATGCTTGTTGATTTGGAGCGCAATGATTTAGGTAAGGTTTCTACATACGGCACTGTAGAAGTAGATGAATTTATGGTAATTGAACGTTACTCGCATGTCATGCATATTGTATCGAATGTGCGGGGCGAGCTAGCCGAAGGGAAAACAAATGCAGATGTTGTACGAGCTATGTTCCCAGGAGGTACGATAACAGGTGCACCTAAAATTCGTACGATGGAAATTATTGAAGAATTAGAGCCTGTTCGCCGAGGGTTGTATACAGGATCTATTGGCTGGTTAGGGTATACGGGGGATATGGAGTTCAATATTGTTATACGCACGGCATTTATAAAAGATGGTGTAGCGCATATCCAAGCAGGTGCAGGTATTGTCATTGATTCTATTCCGGCGAATGAATATGTGGAATCTTTAAATAAAGGAAAAGCGATGTGGCAGGCAAAGGCAATGGCGGAGGAGCGTTCGAAATGATTTTAATGATTGATAACTATGATTCTTTTACGTATAACCTTGTACAATATTTTGGTGAGTTTGGACATGAATTAATCGTAAAAAGAAATGATGAGATTACATTACAGGAAATAGAAGAACTTGCGCCAAGCATGCTTGTTATTTCGCCGGGACCGTGTAGTCCAAATGAAGCGGGAGAGAGTTTAAACATTATCGAGCATTTTACAGGTAAGTTACCTATTTTAGGGGTGTGCTTAGGACATCAAGCGATTGCGCAAGTGTTTGGTGGGCATGTTATTCGAGCGGAACGTTTAATGCATGGTAAAACGTCTCCTGTTGAACATGCTGAAATTGGTTTACATGCGGGGATGCCCAATCCATTTAATGCGACTCGTTATCACTCGCTCATAGTGGAAAAAGAATCATTGCCAGCCTGTCTTGAAGTGACAGCGTGGACCGCTGAAGGTGAAATTATGGGTCTTCGCCATAAAGAACATCCGATAGAAGGTGTGCAATACCACCCTGAATCTATAATGACGGAGCAAGGGAAAAAACTATTAAGTAACTTCATTTCGTCTTATGTAGAGGGGGCAAAGTAATGCATTGTTGGATGAATGGTCAATATATGCAGGCTGAAGATTTGAGAATCTCTCCTTTTGATCATGGTTTTCTTTATGGACTAGGTTTTTTCGAAACATTTCGCACATACAACGGTAAAGTACTGTTTTTAGAGGAACATTATAAAAGATTGACTGCAGCACTCACGCAGTACCATATTCATATGCCCTATACGGAAGAAGCTATTCGAGAAGTAATTGAAGAGTTGACGAAGCAAGCTGATTATAAAGATGGATATTTCCGATTGAATGTATCCGCTGGGATTCATGATATTGGTTTGCAGCCGACTGCTTATACAGAGCCGACTGTTATTGTGTTTCGAAAAGAATTACAAGCTACGCCTCGAGGGCAAGAAAAAATGGCGAAGTGGTTAATGACCCCGAGGAATATACCGGAGCAGGAAATTCGAGTGAAATCGCATCATTACGGAAATAATGTGTTAGGTCGATTTGAAGTACCATCGCTCGCTACTACAGAAGGTTTTTTCGTGACGCCTAAAGGCTATGTGGCGGAGGGTGTGACATCAAATATTTTTTGGGTAGAAGATGATATACTTTATACACCTTCTTTACAGACAGGAATATTGCCTGGGATTACGAGACGTTGGGTGCTAAACATAGCACAGGCTTTAGGTTACCGAGTACGGGAAGGTTTGTTTAGAAAAGAGGAATTAGAGAAAGCGCAGGAATGCTTTATTACAAACTCCATTCAAGAGCTTGTACCTATTAGTAAAATAGACAATTATTTATTACTTGGTGATGAAGGACCGGCTTACAACCGCTTCCACCAGGCATATATAGAAGAAATTTTTAAATTAAGTAAGGAGCGTTAACATGTTAGCTAAATACCCATCACCTTTAACAATTAACGGCATCACGCTTGACTATGCAAAGGAAACACTTGTAATGGGCATTTTAAACGTGACGCCGGATTCATTTTCTGATGGTGGAAAATATAATAACATCGATGCGGCTGTACAGCAGGCAAAAAAAATGGTGGCTGAAGGTGCGAAGATTATCGATATCGGTGGGGAGTCAACTCGTCCAGGTTATGATCGTATTTCTGATGAAGAGGAAATTGCGCGCATTGTACCCGTTATTAAAGCGTTGCTTGCGGAAGTTGAGGTCATCATTTCGATAGATACGTACAAGGCTGCTGTAGCGCGTGCGGCAATTGAAGCGGGTGCTCATATTATTAATGATATTTGGGGTGCGAAAAGCGAGCCGGAAATTGCGAAAGTAGCAGCGGAATTAAACGTACCTATCATCTTAATGCATAACCGTAAAAATACAGAGTACGGTACGGATTTCTGGGCTACTGCTAAGGCTGATATAGAAGAAAGTATTATCATTGCCCATAAAGCGGGTGTGCCGGACACGCATATTATTTTAGACCCAGGCATCGGCTTCGCTAAAACGACAAGGCAAAACATCCAAATGATGCAACATTTAGATGACTTAGTGGCAATGGGCTATCCAGTTCTGCTTGCTACATCACGGAAGTCCATGATTGGAAACGTATTGAAATTGCCTGTTGAGGAACGAATCGAGGGAACAAGTGCAACTGTAGTATACGGAATTGATAAAGGTTGCCATATGATTCGTGTGCATGACGTAAAGGAAATGACACGTGCAGCGCATATGACAGATGTTCTTGTTGGGAAGCGACAGTTTAAGGAGGAAGCATAATGGATTATATTCATCTAAAGGATATGCAATTTTACGGCTACCATGGTGTACTACATGCTGAAACGGCACTTGGTCAACGTTTTCGTGCAAATGTTTCGTTGGCTGTCGATATGACAAAAGCTGGTGAGACAGATGATCTTGAATATACGGTGAATTATGCTGAAGTTTATGACGTTTGCCGTGAAATTATAGAGGGAAAGCCATATAAGCTGATTGAGGCATTGGTTTCAGCTGTTGCGGCGCGTATTTTATTGCAATATCCGAACAAGGTAAAAGGTGTGTGGGTGGAGCTAATTAAACCTGATCCACCGATTCCAGGTCACTACCGTGAAGTATCAGTTGAAGTGACAAGAGGAGAATTCCGATGAATGATGTGTATTTATCCATCGGTACAAATATAGGTAACCGTTTTGAAAATTTGCAGGGTGCCGTAAAGCTATTAATGGACAAGCCAAGTGTTACTGTTGTTGAAGTTTCATCGATTTATGAAACAGAAGCGGTGGGTTTTATAGACCAAGCGGATTTTTTAAATATCGTCGTCTATGCAAAAACGATAAGCACATCTTCGGAAATGCTGAAGATTTGTCAGTCGATCGAAAATGAATTAGGTAGGGTGCGCGAATTTCGTTGGGGCCCTCGAATCATTGACCTTGACATTTTGCTCTATAATCACGAGAATATTGAAACGGAGAGTCTAATTGTTCCGCATCCTAGAATGTATGAACGAGCTTTCGTGTTAGTACCGTTGATTGAAATTACGCCGACACCAACAGGTCAACAACTTCAACTGGCTCATATAGCTAGAAACGAGCTAGGTAGTGAGAAAGTGGGCGTAGTATTATGGAAAACAATCGATGGGGTAAAAGAATTCGTGCATTCAGAAAGCTGAAGCGAATTCAACAAGTGGCATTTGCTAAGGAAATTGGCATTTCTGCAACTACCCTAGGGAAAATCGAACGTGGAGAAAGGGTCCCGTCGGAAGAATTATTAACTATAATCGCGCAGACGCTAGCGATAGATATTAAAGAATTAATGGGAGAAGGGAGGGGAAACTATGACGCAGATAACTGAAAAGCCGTTTCAAATTGGTGATATCGTGATGGATAACCGTGTTGTGCTGGCGCCAATGGCTGGTATTTGTAACTCGGCATTTCGCCTCACTGTTAAGGAGTTCGGAGCAGGTTTGGTATATGCTGAAATGATTAGTGATAAAGGAATTGTTCAGAAAAACGAAAAAACGTTAGGTATGTTATATATCGATGAACGTGAAAACCCATTATCATTACAAATTTTTGGTGGCGATAAAGACACGCTAGTACAAGCAGCTAAGTATGTAGATCAAAACACAAACGCGGACATTATTGATATTAATATGGGATGCCCAGTGAATAAAATCATTAAATGTGAAGCGGGCGCACGTTTATTGCTTGATCCAAATAAAATATACGACATGGTAGCTGCTGTAGTGGATGCAGTGAAAAAGCCGGTCAGTGTAAAAATGCGTATTGGTTGGGATGACGAGCATGTTTTTGCTGTAGAAAATGCACAAGCGGCAGAACGCGCTGGTGCTTCAGCGGTAGCTGTTCATGGTCGTACACGTGTGCAAATGTATGAAGGTAAAGCAAACTGGGATATTATTCGCCAAGTAAAAGAGAATGTGAATATCCCTATACTCGGTAATGGCGACGTTGAAACACCACAAGATGCAAAGCGGATGCTTGAAACAACAGGGGTAGATGCTGTAATGATTGGTCGTGCAGCGCTAGGTAACCCATGGATGATGTATCGTACAGTTCAATACTTAGAAACAGGCATTTTACATGAAGAGCCAAGTGTACGTGAGAAAATTGATGTTTGTTTACTTCACTTTGAACGCTTAATGCAGTTAAAGGGTGAAGGAGTGGCAGTTCGCGAAATGCGTAAACACGCTTCTTGGTATTTAAAAGGGATTCGTGGAAACGGTAAAGCGCGTAATGCCATTAACCAAATAGAAAAAGCAGTGGATCTACGTGTATTATTAAATTCATTAGCTGATGAATACGAAGAACGAGAAGAGGCATACGAAGCTTCAGATATAAAAAAAATCATTATCTAAAAGCTCCCTTGTTAGCAATTATTTGCTAACAAGGGTTTTTTTTCTGTGAGAGAAGATAAGTGCCCTTCGTTTACGATAAGTCTTCTAAGGAGTAGTTGCTAGAATCTTTCGATATCTCGAGATTGAGAAGGAAATTAATCGAAAGAGATGAATACAGTCTTAAAATTGTGTACAATAGAAATATTATGGACGTATCAGCGGACAATTTAATAAGGAGTGAAACAAGTGTCAAACATAGAAGAATTAAATGATCAACTTTTGGTGAGACGCCAAAAAATGTCGACTATTCGTGAAAATGGACAAGATCCATTCGGTAGCCGTTTTGAACGTACGCACTTAGCTACAGCAGTACGTACTGAATTCGAAGCGCAAACAAAAGAGCAATTAGAAGAAAACCCACAAGAAGTTGTAATCGCAGGCCGTATTATGACTAAGCGTGGTAAAGGGAAAGCTGGTTTTGCGCATATCCAAGATTTGAGTGGTCAAATTCAAATATATGTACGTAAAGATGCTATTGGCGAAGAAGCTTACGAATTATTCAATCAAGCAGATTTAGGTGATATCGTAGGTATTCGTGGTAATGTTTTCCGCACACAGGTAGGGGAGCTTTCTGTGAAGGCTATAGAATTCACTTTCCTAACAAAAGCGTTACGTCCAATGCCGGAAAAATTCCATGGTTTACAAGATGTAGAACAACGTTACCGCCAACGTTACCTTGATTTAATGACAAATGAGGACAGCAAGGCAACATTCATTACACGATCTAAAATTATCCGTGCGATTCGTACCCACTTAGATGCCCAAGGATTTTTAGAAGTAGAAACACCAATGCTTCATACTATTGCAGGTGGTGCAGCGGCTCGTCCGTTCATTACACATCACAACGCACTTGATATGGAACTGTATATGCGTATTGCTATTGAGCTTCACTTGAAACGATTAATCGTTGGTGGGCTTGAAAAGGTATATGAAATTGGTCGTGTTTTCCGTAATGAAGGAATTTCAACACGCCATAACCCAGAATTCACGATGATTGAATTATATGAAGCGTATGCAGATTATAAAGATATCATGTCTTTAACGGAAAACCTTATCGCGCATGTTGCACAAGAGGTACTAGGAACAACGACTGTTCAGTATGGTGATGATCAAATCAATTTAGCTGTAGGTTGGAAACGTGTCCACATGGTAGACATCGTTAAAGAAGCTACAGGTGTTGACTTCTGGCAGCCGATGACGAAAGAGCAGGCTCAAGCAGTGGCTAAAGAACATGGTGTAGAAGTAAGACCAACACATGAAGTAGGTCACGTTATTAATGAATTCTTTGAACAAAAAATTGAAGAGACATTAGTTCAACCTACTTTCGTATATGGTCATCCTGTGGAAATTTCACCACTTGCGAAGAAAAATCCTGAAGACGAGCGCTTTACGGATCGTTTCGAGTTATTCATTGTTCGTCGTGAGCATGCGAATGCTTTCACAGAATTGAATGATCCAATCGACCAACGTGAACGTTTTGAAGCACAACTGTTAGAAAAAGAAGCGGGTAATGACGAGGCACACGAAATGGATAATGATTTTGTTGAAGCACTAGAGTACGGTATGCCGCCAACAGGTGGTTTAGGGATTGGTATTGACCGCTTAATCATGCTGCTTACAAATGCACCATCAATTCGTGACGTGTTATTATTCCCAACAATGCGTCACACTTCAAAATAAATGTATCTAATAACATGAATGTCAGCGCATAACAAAGCGTTGTTCCATCGCTGGAGCAATGAATACAAAAAAGGAGAATCCGTGCCGGAGACGCACGGATTCTCCTTTTTTGCGTGTACAGGTCAAGAAAAGTCATGGAATACATTTAATAGTGAAAGAATCCGAAAAGTGCGTGAGAAGAATCATATAAGTACGATTAAATAGGAATGCTTATTTATAAAGAGCGTTCTTTAATAAGTAGGAGATAGGGTGAGGAAGAAGCGCTTTGACTCCTGCTTTCCTTTTGGGCAGTACTTGAATAGAACCCCCTCAAGAAAAGTTTTAAAGAAAACTTCGTATCATTAGTATGCTAAGAACGTGTCTTTTTTGATAAATAATTTACTCGGGGGATCCCCTCTTACTTAGAATGCTTGAAAAATAGGTATCTTTATAAGAATGATTTTTCTACACTTTCTATATGGATAGATGAGGAAATCAGAGTAAGTTAGCTTAAAGTGATAACAGTAGTCAGCTTTGATTATGACCGTAGACTGTTCAGTAGCTCGAAAAGGCGTATATTTTCTACTTTGCTAATGAAATCAAAGAAGTAGTAACTATTTGTTAGAAAAAGCTTGCATCGAGTTGGATAACGTGATAAATTATTACTTGTCCCTAAGACAACGAAGTAAACTTTACATAACGAATTAAATCATTCGAAAAAAGTTGTTGACTAATTGGGTTGTAAATGATAAGATTTAAAAGTTGTCGCTTTTGAAACGATGAAACACTGAAATAAAAAAAGTGTTGACAAGTTAAAGTGCCGATGTTATGATAATTGAGCTGTTGTTTAAAATAACTGCGATATGAACCTTGAAAACTGAACAAGCAAAACGTAATCAATAACGTTTCTACTAACTAATCTCGGTTAGCGAACGAAACATAAGTAACAAATAGATATCAACTTTTAGTTGATACGCTAGCAAAGCAAATGAGCTTTCAAACTAACTATTATGGAGAGTTTGATCCTGGCTCAGGACGAACGCTAGCGGCGTGCCTAATACATGCAAGTCGAGCGGATGATGGAGAAGCTTGCTTCTCCTGATTTAGCGGCGGACGGGTGAGTAACACGTGGGTAACCTACCTTATAGTTTGGGATAACTCCGGGAAACCGGGGCTAATACCGAATAATCTATTCCCTCTCATGTGGGAATACTAAAAGACGGTTTTGGCTGTCACTATAAGATGGGCCCGCGGCGCATTAGCTAGTTGGTGAGGTAACGGCTCACCA
>JAVWKG010000020.1:0-26611 GCA_036638655.1 Lysinibacillus sp.
TAACGTTGTTAACATCGTCCGTATTTTATAGCGCCAATCTTCTGCCAGTTTAGGACTTTCCACTTTTAACTTTTGGAAGTATTGTGGAATTGCTAGTAAATAGGCATCATCATAAAAGGCTTGCTCTCTATTAAAAATCCCTTCCTGATCGATAGCTGGCAATCCCGCTGCTGTTAATGACCACGGAACCAATTCTCTTGCCTCTTCCTCTAATTCATCTATACAATCCGTGACTAAGTTTCGCTGAATCCACCACTCGACCCCAACGCGATCAGAAGGAAGACCCTCATTAAAATCATCTTCTAAATGACCATAATAATCATTTTGATAGCTATGGCTAACCGCACCTAGCTTTGTGAAGTACAAATTCGCTGTTCTTGTTTCAAGTGGGTCAAATAACCAACGAACAAGCTGGATATTATATTCTTTTGCAAATTCCTGCTGTGCATGTTTAAGTAGCTCACCTATCCCTTGTTCACGATAGATCTTTTCCACACCAAGCATATGAGAGTGCAAATAAACTTGCCCATCAGAAGTACCGATGAAGCAATAATTAAAACCAACAATCTTCCCATCCAAGTAAGCACCGAGCACTAATCCACCATTTTTTATAGCCGCAACTAATTGGTGAGTTGGAATCGCCTGACTTCCCCAAATTTTAGCAATCAATTGTTGAATTTCCACTACTTCTTCAGGTGACGTCATTTCTTTAATCGTTACTTGTTCTAACATTTTACCGATACCTCCTTTTTTCTCAATATTAAGACTATTATAACTGAAGTTTCCCCTTTTCTATACAGAAACAAGTTGCTATTTTAAGAATATTAAAAGAATCAACAGTACTTGGACCGTTGATTCTTTTTTGTTGCTACATTACATATTGCTGATATTTTTTATAATCTGACTCTTTGAGCTCTATTGTCAGTAGTGTTCCTTCTTCTTCATAGGCTGTTTCCTGAATTGTTGCATTGTCATTTAAATACGAGACAACATTACCTTGTTCATACGGAATAAGCATTTTACACTGGATATAATCTAAAAAAATATGCTGACGTATTGTACGAATTAATTCATCTAGCCCTATATCCTTTTTGGCTGAAATCCAAATATTATCCCCACTTACTACAGGATAAGGGACATTTGCCAAATCAGATTTATTGTAGACATACACTGTTGTAATATCCTCAACCCCAACTGCTTTAAGTGTTTCATTCGTCACATCCATCATAAAGCTATATTCCTCGTTTGATACATCCACTACGTGTAGTAGTAAATCTGCATCACGCGCTTCTTCTAAAGTAGAACGGAATGCCTTTACTAAATGATGGGGAAGTTTACTGACAAACCCTACTGTATCAGTTAATAAAAACGACTTATTGTCTGATAGCTCTATTTGTCTAACCGACGTTTCTAGCGTGGCAAATAACATATCTTTTTCAAATACTTGTTTATGATCTTGTTGGCCAATTTTATTGAGTAGCTGATTCATAATTGTGGATTTTCCTGCGTTCGTATAGCCCACAATCGAGACGACTGGTATTGCATTTTTCCTTCTTTGCTTGCGCTGAGTTTCTCGTTGCTCTTTCACCACTTCTAATTCTTTTTTTATTTTTGAGATTTGATCCTCAATTTTTCGACGATCGAGCTCAAGCTTTGTTTCACCAGCACCACGGTTTTTAAAGCCCCCGCCTGTGCCACCACCTTGCCTACTTAAAGATGCATGCAAGCCAACAAGACGCGGCAGCATATACTGCAATTGCGCTAATTCAACTTGCAACTGTGCTTCTCTTGTTTTAGCACGACGCCCGAAAATATCTAAAATAAGCATCGTCCGGTCAATTACCTTTACTTCTAAATCCCGCTCCAAGTTTCGAATTTGAGAAGGGGACAACTCATCATTGAAAATTACAAGATTCGCTTCTGCTTCTTCAAGGAAGTTTTTCACCTCTTCAATCTTCCCCGTACCTACATAATGCGATGGCGTAACGCGCTCTAAATTTTGCGTTACCGTTCCGATTACTTCCACATTTAACGCTTCAGCTAAATTCGTTAATTCTTCCATTGAATAATCGAAATGCTCATCCTTGCGCAAATTAACTCCGACCAAAATAGCTTTTTCAATAAGAATATCTACTTCTTTTATTTTATCCATACGCTTACCTCCTCAAAACCATATAAAGCTACATCTATTACCTAATTTCCCCCATCTTATCATATAATGTCCCTTTCTCTTCATGTTGTATGCACGTAGAGGCAAAAAAAGCCCATGATATGTAATCATAGGCTCAATATTAGTTATTTTTCCTCATTTAAGATGTTCAATGTTTGATTGAACTCTGCTTCAATTTCTTTGTTCGGCTTATACGTAATCATACTTACAATGACCGCTACAACTAAACATGCGAAGAAACCTGGCACTATTTCGTACAATGCATCTGAAAGGTATTTTACTTTATCCCAAACAAATGCTGTCACTGCACCCTCGTACAATACATCTGGAAGGAACTTTATTTTATCCCAAACAAATGCTGTTACTGCACCTGCTATCATACCTGCTAACGCACCATAATTCGTTAACTTTCTCCAATATAGTGACAACAGAATAATCGGACCAAATGCTGCTCCGAAGCCTGCCCATGCAAAGCCGACTAGATTTAAAACAGAACTGTCTGGGTTCCATGCAAATACTGCTGCGATAATTGAAACGACCAAAACCGCAAGACGCCCCATCAAAACATAATGCGCATCCTTTGCCGTTTTATTGAATACCGCTTTATAAATATCTTCGATTAAAGCAGAGGAAGTTACAATCAGTTGCGAAGATATTGTGCTCATAACTGCCGCTAAAATTGCCGCTAACATAATACCCGCAATAAGTGGATGGAACAATATTTGACCTAAAACAATGAACACTGTTTCAGGATCCTTCAATGTACTACCACTTTGTTGGAAATACGCAACACCTACTAAGGCAGTCGCCAACGCTCCCAATAAGCTTAAAGCCATCCAACCGATACCAATACGACGCGCTTGTTTCGTTTCTTGAACCGAGTTAATAGCCATAAAGCGCACAATAATATGTGGTTGTCCAAAATAACCTAGACCCCATGCCAAAGAAGATATGATTGCCGCCGCTGTTACTGTTGAAGGTAGTAAACTTAAGTGCTCTGGATTGACAGTTTTAATAGATGCTACTGTTTCATCTAATCCACCTGTTAAAAACAGACCGAATAATGGTACTGTTATGAGTGCTAAAAACATCGTTAAGCCTTGTAAAAAGTCTGTATAACTAACAGCTAAAAAGCCTCCAAATAATGTGTATGCTACAACAACACCAGATACAATAAGTAAACCTGTGTGATATTCATAGCCAAATGAGCTATTGAAGAATTTACCACCTGCTACCATGCCTGAAGAGACGTAGAAAGTGAAAAACACTAAAATAATAATACCCGACGCGATACGGATTAATTTCGTATGATCGCGTAAACGATTATCTAAAAAGCTAGGAATTGTAATGGCATCATTCGCCACCTGTGTATACACTCGTAGTCTAGGTGCTACTAACAACCAGTTTAAATAAGCTCCGATCGTTAAACCAATAGCAATCCATGCTTCTACTAGCCCAAATGTATAGATTGCTCCTGGTAGCCCCATTAATAACCAGCCAGACATATCCGCAGCCCCTGCACTCAGCGCCGTTACAGCTGGTCCTAATGAACGCCCACCTAGCATATAGTCAGTTAAATTAGATGTTTTGAAAAATGCATACCATCCAATCCCAAGCATTGCCAACATATAAATAACGATAGCTATTAATTGATACATACTATCAGCCATATTATTTCCTCCTTAATACCCAAAAAGACAACTTAGATAAGACCCTGATTTACAAGCATTGTTTTATACTATGATGCACGATTATGTTATTTTTATATAATTACTATACCATGATTTCTGTTCGATTTCTCTTACCTATTCTCCAATCTGTGTTAAACTATTGCCAATCTAACTAACTGATGAAGAAGGCGATAACAATGGAATTCAATGAAATGAAAACCCGCTTGAAAGCGTTTATTTTACAAAAGCAGCTAATAGCAGCAACGATTAGTCAACCGCGTATGAAATCAAATGAAGTGAAGCGTATTAAGCTAAAACCTCTCGAACTAAAGGGTGACTACCATATTCAAATTGAATATCAATACGAACGTGTTTTGAAACATGAAAACGTACTGCTAGCTGACTTCTCAAATAAGCTAGATCAGCTTTTTGATGATTTTAGACAAGTACATGTAGATTTCATGGATGCGCAAATACAAATTCAATTATCTAAAAAAAATAAAGTACTATGGAAAGAGACGGCTACAAAAACACCTAAGCAAGTAAACCTCTCACATAATCGTAAGAAGAACTACTTATTAGATGATGCCACACCTTATCCGTTTTTAATTCGTCTCGGTGTCCAAACTGAAGATGGAAAAGTGAAGAAACAGAAATATGATAAATTTAAACAAATCAATCGTTTTATAGAATTTATCGATGATGCACTTGCCTACTTGCCTAAAGACCGTCAAGTACGTATTTTAGACTTCGGTTCAGGTAAATCTTATTTAACGTTTGCTTTATACCATTACTTAAAAATCGAGAAGGGCTATGATATTCGTGTAACTGGCTTAGATTTAAAAAAGGAAGTTATTGAAGATTGTGCCCGCATAGCTGAAGATTTAGGCTACGATCAATTGGAATTTCTAGTCGGAGATATTAATGACTACAATGATGAGAGCTCAGTTGATATGGTCGTAACACTCCATGCCTGCGATGTAGCGACGGATATGGCACTTGCTCGCGCTGTTAAATGGGGCGCAAGTGTAATTTTAAGTGTCCCTTGTTGTCAGCACGAGCTTAATCGTCAGTTAGATACACCTGCACTTGACCTCATGCTAAAGCATGGTCTAGTACGCGAGCGTTTTGCAGCACTTGCTACAGATTCTATTCGTGCAGAACTATTATCTCTTGTTGGATATGAAGCACAATTATTAGAATTCATTGATATGGAAAATACACCAAAAAACATTTTGATTCGAGCATACAACACCGAAAAAAAACCAACCGCCCAACAACGTGCTCAATACGACGAATTTGTAACATTACTAAATGCCAAGCCATTTTTAGCAAACGAACTTAAGGATTATTTATAATACTAGAAAAGCCGAGGCACAGTAATTCGCCTCGGCTTCTTTTTATAGTTCTTGTCGCAATGCTTGGATAACATCAATTTTTGTTGCTTTACGTGCTGGACGGTAGCCTGAAACCATTGCTACCCCTATGCTAATTGCAGAAGCAATCACGACAAGCTGCCACGGGATGTGCGAGAAGGTAATTGCTTCTGTAGCAAACGCTTCTTCGCCAGTAGCTGTTTTTAAAACGATTGGTAACAACATGTTGGCTGCAAAACTAATCGCATACGATATCATAACAGCAATAACCGTACCTATAATACCTATGAATGTACTTTCCATTAGGAACAAACGTTGAATTAGCTTTGGACTTGCGCCTATTGCCTTTAATACACCAATTTCACGTGTACGTTCTGTAACAGCCATCGTCATTGTATTGAAAATACCAATCGATGCAATTAATACTGCAATTGTCCCTACAAAAATAAGACCAATTTTTAATACTAGGAAAAATACATCCATCTGTTCTAATTGTTCTGTGACAGAAAATACTTGGTAGCCGTCAGCCTTTAGTGTCTCTAAAATTGGCTTCACATTTTCCAAACTATCCGCATATATATTATATTCAGAATAGAACAGACTGTCCCCTTCCGCTGCTGCATCTCCAGCATCCGGCGTTTTTGTCATTTCATAATTCGCTGTCAACGCACTTTGTTGTATATTACTCATATAGACCGTATTATCAATTGCCCATTCATATGATGGCTTTTTCATAATACCTACAATTGTATATTTCTCTTTTTTCGTTTCTTTCGCATCAGTCGTATGAGGTACTAATGATAGCTCTATTTCTTTACCAATCAAGGAAGTTTTATAGCCTTCCTCGCTCCCATCATAATAAGTACCTTCCGCCTCTGCCTTTTTACTTTTCGTCTCTATACTTTGACGGTCAGCATCATTTAATAATGTTTGTCCGAAATGATAGCCAACAAGAATTTCATTAGGCTTCGTTGGATACTTACCTTCTGAAAGTTTTCCTGTCACTTGCTCAAAATCCTTAAAATCCGTTAAAAACATTTGTGAGGAGCCTTCACGATCCTCAAAATAACTCTTCGCTCCGGCACTAACAGTAATTGTTTCAAGTACCGTTTTAACATGCTCTACTTCTTTAATTTCCCCTATTTGCTTATCAGTAAATTCCTTATCACCATACACTTGAATTTTTGTGATATTATCATCTGACAAAATTTCATTGCGTATCGAATCTTGTAAGCCAAAGCCGACTGACGCGAGTACAATTAGAAATGCACAGCCCATCGTTGCAGCAAGCACCGTCATAAATACACGTAACTTATTTTTCTTAATATGCTGTGAGACAAAGTCTACTTGATCTTTAAATAACATGTTATACACCCGCCTTAATTAGTTCGCCATCGTGCATACGGAAACGTCGATGGGCAATCGTTGCCACCTCTTCGTCATGCGTAATAATGACAAATGTTAAACCTAATTCTTTATTCAAGCTTTGAATAAGTAACAAAATGTCTTGCTCTGTTTCCGAATCTAAGCTTCCTGTCGGTTCATCCGCGAGCAAAATTGGTGGATTTGTAATTAGTGCGCGTGCAATACTTACACGTTGCTGTTGACCACCAGACAATTCATTCGGATAGTGATCTGCTACGGATGTTAGCCCAACCTTTTCCATTAGTTTTTTCACCTTATCTTGACGAATCGTTTTGCTCAAACCTTGTAGCTTCAACGGTAACTCAATATTTTCAAACGCAGTTAACCCCGGCATAAGCTGAAAGTTTTGAAATATAAAACCGAACTGACGCAGACGAAATGCCGCACTTTCCGTTTCATTTAATGTCGCTATTTCTTGTCCATTAACCTTAATAGAACCTTGCTCTGGTTTCATAAAACCTGCTAATATTTGCAACAGAGTCGACTTACCGGAACCACTCTTACCGACAATCGCGACAATTTCTCCCTCAGTCACACCAAAGTTTAACCCCTTTAGTACAGGCACTTGCTTTTCTTTCCCTTTTTTACCGACCATAAATGTATGTTGTAAGTTTTCTACTTGAATCATTGAATTATTAACGCCCCTTTCTCGTTCATAATTCATTGTAAAGAACGAATCTTAATATTCGTAAAGGATAAAAGTGAAGATATTCTTAAGAAATCCATTTTATTTCCTTATATATGTGTTCAAATTCATATTACAGGAATGTAAAATTCACTTCGAATAAGTGAGAATTGTATAGATCATACAGAAATTTTGTTATGATAGTAAATAATTTTAATTTATATATTCAGGGGGATTCTATTTACATGCTTAACTCAAAAAAACAAGACCCTTTCTTTGTGGCATTACACAAAATTGCTGAGAATATGAGAGAGGCTGTTCATTATGCAAATGACTATCGCATCAACAGTGTTGCTGATTTAAAAGAAATTAGCATTACAATGAAAAACTATGAAACAGCTGGTGACAAACTGATTCACGAATTAATCGTTATGTTAAACAAATCATTTATGACATCCATCGAGCGAGAAGATATATTGGAATTAGCTATTCGTATGGATGATGTTTTAGATGGTACTGAACATTGCATCGCCCACTTTGAAATGTTCTCTTTAACAGAAGTTGACGAATCTATGCGCATTTTCTTAGGCTATATTTCAAAAAGTGCTGATGAAATTGTAAAGGCAACTGAAGAGTTAAAGAAAAAGAACTTAATCGGTATGCGTCCACATGCCATTTTAATTAAAGATTATGAACGTGAATGCGATGAAGTTCAGCGTTCATCTATCAAACAATTATTCATAAACGAGAAAGATCCTATTCGTATCATTAAATTCAAAGACATTTATGAGCAACTTGAAGATATCGCAGACTATTGTCAAAATGTCGCAAACACAATAGAAACAATTATTATGCGCAACGCGTAACCTAGATTAGTTATAGCACTTTATCATACTGTCTATTTACTCGTTCAAAATCGGATTATACTAGTCTCTGTTCATTGCGAACAGGGGCTTTTTTATATAGGAAACAGGCAAACTTCCTTCTATTATCTAAAAGAGGACAAATACCTTAGATATGCTATAAACTAAGGAAGAGACCTAGATTAAAAGGAGTGTCTATATTTATGAAATCATTTTCTACATTTGTCACAACGTATGCGAAGGCCATTGTTGCTTTATGGACTATTGTGTTTCTTGTTATGACTGTGTTTGCAATACAATTACCCAGTAAGCTAAAAGGTGACGGCTTTTTCGTAGAAGGCGATCATACTTACGTAACAAATGAACTATCAGAAACCTTTGATTTACCTGCTGAAACGATTCTCGTCGTTTTTGACTCGGCCGATTCTAAGGAAATCAAGGAGACGCTACAAACTTTAGAAAAAGTAAACGAAATTCAATCTATACAATCTCCATTAGATGATGTCAATTTGCAAAAAGACGGCATCGCTTATGCCATGCTCCACTTTGGTAATGATGTCGATAATTTTTCAGAAATAGTTTCAGAAATTCGTTCACTAATTGAAGGAGACGGTGTGCATATTACCGGAGGACCTGTTATTTCTGAGGATATTAACATGGCAAGCCAAAAAGATTTAGCATCCGCTGAGGCAATTGGACTTCCTATTGCTCTTATTGTGTTACTGCTCGCTTTCGGTACTGTCGTGGCAGCATTACTGCCGGTTCTAATTGGTGTATTCACTGTTGTATCCGCATTTGGCATTATGACATTGCTAAGTGATACGTTTAATTTATCGATTTTCGTGCTGAATATCGTACCGATGCTCGGTCTTGCTCTAAGTATTGATTTTGCACTCCTGCTCATTAACCGTTACCGCGAGGAACGTGGACATACAACCATTGCACAGGCGATTCAAATAGCTATCCAAACAGCAGGTCGTTCGATTATTTTTTCTGCAGTTTGTGTAATGATTGGATTAGGAGCGATGATTGTCATTGATGTGGAGATTTTCCACAACATTGCACTCGGTGGCACAATCGCCGTATTGCTAGCAGTGTTAGCTGGCTTAACTTTACTTCCCGCTACTATGATGCTACTTGGTGACCGTTTAAATAAGTGGCGCATACTGCGTGTGAAACCAGGTGGTGCCAATCGCTGGCGTGGTTTTGCAGGTTTCGTTATGAAACACCCTGTGGTGATTGTCATTGCTGCATTATTACTACTTGGGGTTGGTATGATTCCATTAAAAGATATTAAGCTAACGATTCCAACGGTTGACGCACTACCAGTCAATTACGACGCACGTGCTGCATATGATCAGCTGGATGAAACATTCGGTCTTGGTGAAACCTCAACTTTATATTTACTAGCGGAACGTCCAGATGGCTGGGAAGATGAAAAGGCACTTTCGCTCATTTATGACATTCAACAGCAGTTACTGGATGACTCACTTGTAGACGAAGTATCCACTATTTATACAGCTGCCGATGTCAAATCACCTGAAGATTTAACAGCATCTCTTGCTATTCCGCAAGTAGCAGCGCAGCTACAACCTATTGTTGCGACGTTTGCAAAAGGTGAGCAGTTATTTATACCAATTACATTAAATACAGCTGGCTCTTCAACGGAAGCACAGGAATTTGCTAGAACGTGGATGGATAAGGACTTAGGCGTTGACTTTGCGCTTGGGGGAGTAGCTAAATTCAACCAAGAAATTTTCGATGAAATTGCTAGCAAAATCTTATTAGCAGTATCAATTATTATCATATCGACATTCTTTATCTTAATGCTAGCTTTCCGTTCGATTTTAATTCCCATCAAGGCCATTATCATGAACATCATCGGACTTTCTTCGGCCTTCGGAATTCTCGTATACATTTTCCAATACGGACATTTTGGCCTCGAAGCTGGAACACTCGTACTCATAATTCCAGTCATTGTGTTCTGTCTCGTATTCGGTTTAAGTATGGATTATGAAGTGTTTTTAATTTCACGTATTCAAGAGGAATATCAAAAAGGTGCAGATAACACACATGCTACAATCGAAGGCTTAACATCAACAAGCCGCATTATTACGTCTGCTGCGCTTATTATGATTGTCATTACTGGCGCTTTTGCCTTTACAGACGTGATGCCCGTCAAACAAATCGGTGTCGGCATCGCCATTGCTGTTGCCATCGACGCGACAATTATTCGATTAATGCTCGTACCAAGCTTAATGAAACTATTTGGCGATTGGAACTGGTGGTTACCTTTTACGAAGAAAAAATAAAAAATCCGCGCTATCACGGGAAGTGATATGCGCGGATTTTTTAAAATTTTGTGTTGTACCAGTCTTTTGCCGCTTCTACTTCTGGCATTGTTAGCTGATGTCCATAGTTAAACCATGCTGTTGTTACATCCGCTCCCGCCGCTAATAAAAGTGCCTGTAAATCCTCAGATTCCTGTGCGGAACACATCGGGTCATTCGTTCCCGCTGCGATAAATACAGGTGAATTTGTTAGCGTTGGTAGTTCAATTCCACGTCTTGGTACCATCGGATGGTGTAAAATCACACCTGCTAATGCATCCTCATAATGGAATAACATACTTGCTGCTATATTAGCCCCATTTGAATAGCCAATTGCCACAACACGTGTACGGTCAAAGCCGTGCTCTTTCGCGGCTTGAGCTACAAAATCATTTAATTCTTGCGTCCGAAAAATTAAATCTTCCATATCAAATACGCCTTCTGCTAAACGTCGGAAAAATCGCGGCATGCCGTTTTCCAGTACATTCCCACGTACACTTAAAATGTTCGCCGTATCGTCTATTTTTTGCGCAAGACCGATTAAATCATGTTCATTTCCACCTGTACCATGCAAAAGTAAAAGTGTTGGTTTTGTTTCATCTGTTCCTTTATGAAAAACGTGTTGCATAGGCACATCGCTCCTTAATTATCTTGAATTCAAGGTAATTGTAACTTGTGGAGAAATGAAACCCAAGCTTTTCGACTTATTTTCTTCCCGGTTTTCACGATTCGGCTGCTCTTCATTATTTTTATAAAAGAGAGTAATCGCAAGCACTATACTTAAACATACAACTATTACAACTGCAATTACGATTCCTACTAGCTTTTTCCCACTCATCCCGTATTTCCCCCGTTTTACTTATTTCTTTTTACGAAACCCTTCTTCAAGTAAATACGCCTTAGCCGTATCATACGTACCAAAAGATTCTTCTAAGTTCTCACCATGATAAACATTCCAAGAACGTTGCTCACATACAAGCTCTAATTGACCACCTTCACGGTTGTACCAATTTTCAATCGTTGGCTCTTCTACTTCTATCTCTTCTGCTAAATACGTAATGGCATCCTCTATAATTTCACGAAGCTGCACTTCTTCATAATCACGAATATTTACTAACCCTTTATCATTTGCTTCTTTTTCATAACGTACTAAGTCCCCTATGAATACAAAGCCATTACCATTTGGATGTAGCTTTTCAACGACAATTGTTTTTTCATATAGGCTATTCTCAAAATGATAATTTACGCGTTTTAATGAAATCTCTTTCTTTTTCAACTCCGGAAATGATTCAATAATCGCTTGTTTTTGTTCAAATGTTAGCATGTTAAATGCTCCTTTTCTTTCAATCTATATTACAGTATAGCGTATTTCCCATCCTAAATCGTACTATAAAATAACTTTCAACTGAATATCAATTACACCTCGGCGTAATTGCGTCCAGATTTGGCAAGTTAAAAAATAGTAGTACAAACCATAACCGTGGCTTGTGCTACTATTTTGTCGTTTGTTTTTTCATTAAACACTTTGATAGTTTCTTGTGCCATTTCACATAGGCTCTAAATGGACTTAGTTGCTGTTTTCTTAATTGTATTTCGTTCGTCATAAATATTTGACACGATGACTTTCAGCACTGCATAAAACGGTACGGCAATGACAATGCCGATAAAACCAGCAATATTCCCTGCGGCTAAAATAATTGTAATAACCGTTAACGGATGGATATCAAGTGATTTCCCCATCACGTTTGGTGTAATGAAGTTACTTTCAATTTGCTGTGCCAAAAGCGTGATGACAGATACCCACACAACAAGTATCGGATCTTGAATTAACGCGATAACAGCAGCAGGCGCAAAGGAAATCCACGGTCCGATAAACGGAATCATATTCATAAAGAAGGCGAATATTACGAGTAATAGCGTGTATTCTAAACCAATGCTTGCGTAACCGACAAACATAAACATCGCAAGGATGAAGCTAATTAATAATTGTCCTTGAATATAGGTACGTAGTACACCGTCAATTTCTTTTAACGTCTTCTTTATCCATTCACGTCGCTCACCTTGAAAATACTTATAAATTGAAGGTGCAAACTTCTCGTGATCCTTTAACATAAAGACAAAGAAAAACGGAATTAAAATCATTAACATCGATACGGATACGACCGACTGCAAAAATGACACGAGCCAACCACTTGCCACAATAGCAATATCTTGAACTGAGTTTGTGATATCCTTAATTAGTTCGTTTAATTGTGGTGGGAAGTTTTCCTGATTGCTTGTCACGTAATCCAGTGCCTTTTGAATCTCCACACTAATCATTGGTGCAGCTTTCACCAAATTATTGACCTGCGTTGCAATTGGTGAACCAATGAGGAATAAAAAGCCCCCCACAATTGATATAAGTCCTACAATAATTGTGAGGATGCTTGCCCACCTCGGGAACTTTCGCTTCTCTAAAAAGCGCTGAATCGGCTCTGTAACGTAATACAGAACACCACCTAATAACAATGGTATGAAGATAGTTTTGAAAATAATAACTAACGGAGAAAAAATCCAATAAATATCGATAAAATACTTAAGAACTAATAACGTCAGCAGTGCTCCAACGCCTACTTGAAACCATAATTTCCTTGTCAACTCACTCACTTCCTTCTATACACGTCTACTGAAGATACTACTTATATATTAACCATATCGCAAGTATCCTACTAGTAACAATTTCAATCAATTGGATAAAGATGAAAAAGGCTACGATTTAATTCGTAACCTTTTTTCATTTACAGTTTTGTATCTTCGACTGAATTTAAATACGCTTCAATTTCACCTATCACAGATTGCACACAGCCATCCTCAAATGGCGAGATAAGTCCCGCTTCCTTCACTAATTTCGTGAATGATAGGGAACCACCAAGTTTACAAAGATGTACATAATCTGACCATGCTACATCAAATTCTTCGCGTGAACGTTTCCAAAATTGGAACGCACAAATTTGTGCTAATGTATAGTCAATATAATAAAACGGGCTTGCGTAAATATGGGCCTGCCTTTGCCATAATGCCCCCGCCTCTAAATACGTACTACCATCATAATCACGGTGTGGCAAATAGGTCTCCTCAATTTTCTTCCAAGCTGTCTTGCGCTCCGCTGGTGTCATTTCAGGATTTTCATAAACAACATGCTGAAATTCATCCACAGCAACACCATATGGTAAGAATACTAAACTGCTACTTAAATGCGTAAATTTATATTTCTCTGTATCTTCTTTAAAGAATAGCTCCATCCACGGCCAAGTGAAAAATTCCATACTCATCGAATGGATTTCAGCTGATTCATATGTGGGCCATAAATACTCAGGAATACCGATATTACGGCTTGAATACACTTGGAACGCATGCCCTGCTTCATGTGTTAACACATCAATATCTCCCGATGTACCGTTAAAGTTTGAAAAGATAAAAGGTGCTTCGTAATTTTCTATAAACGTACAATAACCGCCACTTTCCTTACCCTTTTTCGCTACTAAATCCATTAACTCCTGATCAATCATAAAGTTAAAGAATTCTCCTGTTTCTGAAGAAAGCTCCTCGTACATTTTTTTGCCGTTTGCTACAATCCACTCTGGATCCCCTTTTGGCGTTGCATTACCAGATAGGAAGTTTAAGCTTTCATCGTAATATTTTAAATCAGTAATACCAATACGTTTTGCTTGTCTTTCAAATAACTTTGTTGCTAATGGCACAATATAATCACGCACTTGATCACGGAAATTCCCCACCATCGTAGCGTCGTAATCAATGCGATTCATCAAAATATAACCAAGCTCTACATAATTTTTATAGCCTAGTTTTACAGCCATTTCATGACGTATTTTAACCAATTCATCGTACAGACGGTCAAATTCAGATTCATGTTCTTCGTAAAAACCAACACGTGCATTCGTTGCTGCTTTACGCATTTCACGTTCTGTTGACTCTGCATATGGGCCTAACTGGGCAAGTGTTAATGTTTCACCATTAAATTCAATTTGCGCTGAAGCGACAAGCTTACTGTATTCCGAAGTTAGCTTGTTTTCTTTTTGCATTAAATCCATAATACTTGGTGAAAATGATTTAATTTGATTGGCAGCTAAATCAAATAATTGATTTCCCCATTTCCCTTCTAATTGCTCACGGAAAGGAGAGGCCATTAATGCTTGATTATATTCTGCTGAAATTTCCTCAATCTCAGGTCCAACCTCATCAAAATAATCTCGCTCTGCTTGATAAAATGCATCTGCCGTATCAATAGATGCACGAACATATACTAAATTAACCATTGTTGAATAGTCTCTATTTAATTTGTTGAGCTTTTCAATACTAGCATTTTGTTCTTCTACTGTTTTTGCATGATTAAATTCTACTATTACAGCACGTAGTTGCTCTTTTAGTGCTTCCATATTTGGTCGTTTATATTCATAATCTTTAAAAGTTGTCATGTCAATTCCCCCTAGTTATACTTTACTTTTTAAGTATATGCCTTTTATCCACTATTCAGAAATACATTCTCTATTTAATATCCTACTATATATGTTTTTAATAATGCAGCTCTCTCTCGTAATCGTAACTTTGCTTCTACTATCTTTGGTGTTTTTGCGGCTACAACATCTACTTCTAAATCCAATTTATTAGCTAAGTATTTCGCGCGAGCTAAATGAAAATCACTAGAAATGATTGTTAGCTCTGTTTCACCTTTAGGAAGAAGCTTCTTTGAAAACGATAAATTCTCAAAAGTAGATGTCGATTTAGCTTCTTGTATAATTCGTTCTTCAGCAATTCCTGCTTCTAACAAATATGTATACATCCTCTCCGCTTCACTAACAGGCTCCGCTACTCCTCGACCACCTGAAACAATTACTTTTACATGTGGATACTTTTCCAAGTATTCGATAGCTGCCTCTAAACGATATTGCAGTGCTAAGCTTGGTTCACCATTTTCTTTCACTTTCGCCCCAAGTACTACCACATAATCCTTCGTGCCATCTGCCTGAGGGTCTGTTCCCTTATTTAATAACATACCTGACCAAAAATACAAAATCATTCCGCCAACTAGCAGAGCACCTGTAAAGCCCACCAACCTTTTTTTCATATTCTTCCTCCGCAATTGTTTATAAGTAAAAACGGAAAAGCTTACACAAAGTTTCCTATGTATGCTTTTCCGTTTATTATTTTTGAAGTGTGAAGCATAAATTGGTTTAACGTATTGTAAAGCGCTTTAACGAATCTTGGAGAGCTATTAATTCATTCGTTAAATCATTCGACGATTCTGTCACAACTTGTATTGCACGTTGTTGCTCATCTACTGACGCTGTCACCTCTTCAGCTGAGGCTGCATTTTTCTCACTTATAATAGCAATGCTTTCAATTGAGTGCATCATGGAGTCTTTCGAATTATTTAAATGGTCTACCCCTGTTGTCATATCTTCAATCGATGAAATGATATTTCCTACAGCAGCTTCAATTTCTTTAAATGATGACTCTGTGCTAGCTACAGAACTATTTTGTTCTTGTACAATGCTATGTGTTTTGTGCATTTCACCCGTTACTAGCATTGTTTCACTTTCAATACCTCTAAGCGTATTACGTACTAAATCCGTTGCTTCAGACGTTTGATCGGCAAGTTTACGAACTTCTTCCGCTACTACAGCAAAGCCTTTTCCATGTTCCCCAGCGCGTGCGGCTTCAATAGATGCATTAAGTGCAAGTAGGTTAGTTTGATCAGATATTTCATTGATCGTACCGACAATTCCTTCTATTTCCTTCACTTTAATAATCAGACTATCAAATACAGTTTGCACATTGTTAATAAGCGCTGATGATTCTAATGATTTTTCTTTCAGATGACTTACATTCATAAGCCCCTCTTTATTCGATTGTTGCATACGCTGCGATGATGTTAGCATCGCTTCATTTTTATCGTGCAATACTTCGATCTGTTTTGCAAAGGCCATTGTTGTCAAATTAGTATCCTCTGCATCTAGAGCTTGTTGCGATGCTCCCCTCGAGACTTCTGTAATTGCTTTCACAATATCGTCGCCATATGCGTTTGTTTCTTCTGTAACAGCCGTTAAGTTATTCGACGTCGCTTGGATTTCGGATATAGTTTCTTCAACATCTGTAATTAATGTTTTCAATTGACCGACCATATTATTAAATCCATCATTTAGCTGACCAATTTCATCTGTTCGTTTCAATTCCTCAAGTTCTACCGTTAAGTTGCCTTCCGCCACTTCATTTACACGATTCGATAAACGACGAATCGGGAGAGCTAAATGACGAGAAAGTGCCGTTACAATAACACTGCCTACAACAATAGATATAATAAGTGTTATTCCAATTACGACTAACAAAGAGTTTGCCCCTGCATTAAAATCTTGCATATACGTTCCCGAGGCGATAATCCAATCCCAATTCGGATCCAACTTAGAGTAAATAATTTTATCTGCCTTCACTGTTTGTCCAGGTAGCTCAAAATCATAGACAGTGAAACCGCCACCTTTAAGCGCTTGCTCGGTTACATTTCGGATGAAATATTGACCACTACTATCTTGGTCTTCCCACAAGCTATCCCCTTCCCGTGTTGGATGAGTAGTTAAAGTTCCCTTATGATCTAATACATATAAATAGCCGTACTCACCTAAATCACCCGGATAGTCGATTGATCGTTTTCCTTCACTATCTTTCGGTCCTAGTATAGCTTCCCTTACTTTTTCCTGCGCAACCTCTAAAGGGACACCCCCTTTGACAACGCTTTCATTAGCCTGTTCTATTAGTTGTAAAGTTGACTCGACACTATTTTGAATAACTTGTTGACCAAGTTCCTCCATCGCATTTTTAGATTTATAATAGCTAACCACCCCAATAGTTAAGCTAGGTACAACTAATAATACTACCGATATTATTATTAACTTTGCTTGAATTGAACGTAAAAACCCCATGTATAAACCCCCTTTTTTCGAACTATTCACAATACAACTAAGTCCATTATCTAATGCTTTCTTTATTAATACAATGGTTTAAGCGATATTTCTTGACAAATTCCTACAAACCACTATAGAAAAGTAGAATTATATGCACGTATACAGCTCCAATTTTGGTATTTAACACTAGTAAATTAAAAAAATCCAGTAACCGGGAACGTTACTGGATTTCACTCTATATTCGAATATTATTCACCAAAATCAGCGTTGTGGTAAACGCTTTGTACATCCTCTAAATCTTCTAGTGCATCGATTAATTTTTCGAATTTTGCAATATCTTCATTCGCTAGCGCAACTTCCGTTTGTGGCAACATTGTAAGCTCTGCTACTGTGAATTCTTGCACACCAGCAGCTTTAAGTGCCTCTTGTGCAGCAAAGAAGTGATCCGGTTCTGCATAAACGATCACCGTATCCCCTTCTTCAAGAATGTCACGAGCATCTACATCAGCTTCCATTAATATTTCAAGCACTTCATCAGCCGTCTTACCCTCAAAACCGATTACAGCCGTTGAATCAAACATGTAAGCCACTGATCCACTTACACCCATATTCCCATTGTTTTTACCAAATGCTGCACGTACATCAGATGCAGTACGGTTAACATTATTCGTTAAAGCATCCACGATAAGCATTGTACCTGCTGGTCCAAAGCCCTCATAACGAAGTTCGTCGAAGTTTTCATCACCGCCGCCTTTTGCTTTTTCAATCGCTTTTTCAATAATATGCTTCGGTACACTATATGTTTTTGCTCGTTCTAATACAACTTTAAGAGCACGGTTAGATTCTGGATCTGGTTCACCTGATTTTGCTGCTACATAAATCTCACGACCAAATTTAGCATTCACTCGACTTGTACTTTGATCTTTAGAAGCTTTCTTCTCTTTAATGTTATTCCATTTACGACCCATTTTTTCCACTCTCTTCTGATTATTTTTTAGGGCATGAAACATCTATAATTAGATTGCTTCATTAGTAGTATATTTTCAAATGATACTTAAATACTTGTAGTATTATACACTACTTTATCCAAAGAAAAAAAGCTGAAAACATAGCAATAGATGAATGAATACGCGTAATTATTGTATACTTTAGATGAAGAAATAAAAAATGAGATCAATTTGCGCTCGTTCCACCCAAAGAATAGAAGGAGATATAGTAATGAGAACATTATCAAAAAGAGCTGCGAGTGCAGCACTCATGAACGACAATATTACGTTGTTTGCTTGCCCACTATGTACAGAACCAATGCAAGTTCATGAGCTAGAAAGCCTTACTTGTACGGCAAATCATTCATTTGATATTGCAAAGCAGGGCTATATAAATTTAATGCCTCATGCAACGGCATCTAAATATAGTAAAGAATTATTTGCATCTCGTAAGGCCGTAATAGATAGTGGTTTATATGATCCTCTGGAAGAGAAAATCGCACGCCACATAAAAAATGCACAAACAATTTTAGACACTGGCTGTGGTGAGGGCTCTCATTTGTCACGCATTGTAACACAACTTACAGGTAAACCAATTGGGGTAGGTATAGATATTGCAAAAGAAGGTATTTTAGCGGCTGCACGTTATTATAGTGAGCAAATTTGGTGTGTAGGGGATTTAGCGAAGAGTCCATATGCTGCAAAGAGCTTTGATGCGATATTGAATATTTTATCGCCTGCTAATTACGATGAGTTTAAACGATTGCTAGCACCAGGTGGCTGTGTTGTAAAAGTAGTGCCGCAAAGTGGCTATTTACAAGAATTACGTACTCAATTATATGCACAATCGGAAAAAGAAACGTACTCCAATGAGCAAACAGTCGAGCGCTTTAGCGAAAGCTTTAGTGAGGTTAGTATAGAACGAGTTACGTATACATTGCCATTACCTACTGAGCTTGTACCAGCACTTCTTGAAATGACACCGATGGGCTGGCACAAAGCGAAGGATGCTGAAATTACGCTAACAGAAATTACGATTGATGTTGATGTGTTAATTGGGTGTATAGAGTAAGCGAAAAGGCGATTAGGGATTTTAAACACAAATGGTCTCACGTAATTGCAGTGAACTAGTATTTTCGATTACAATGAGGATAATCAAAATATAAGGTAGGAATATGACAGTGTATAAATTTGCAGCAAACATTGTGAAAGCAATCTTAAAGTTATCAGGTTCAAAGGCACGTGTATATGGTGAACAAAATTTGCCGACAGAGGGCGGTTTTATTATTGCATGTACGCATACGGGATATGTTGATATTTTAAATTTAGGTGTTTCGGTATATCCTCGTGAAATAAATTTCATGGCGAAAAAGCAATTATTTGACGTGAAAGGTTTAGGTTGGTTAATCGAACGTTTAAATGCGTTTCCTGTTGATCGTGATAACCCAGGACCGAGCGTTATTAAAATTCCGTCACAGCTTTTAAAAGAAGGTAAAATCGTTGGGATTTTCCCAAGTGGTACACGTAATGCTGAAGGTAGCGACTTAAAGCAAGGTGCTATTACGATTGCACAACTTGCGAAGGCACCAATTGTACCAGCTGCATATATTGGGGCAGAAAATGTTGGTGATGTACTTAAGCGTAGTAAAGGCTATTTAATTTTTGGGGAACCATTTTATGTGACTGGAAAAGGTAAAGCTGGGCGCGAGGAATTCACACTACATTTAGAAGAACAGCTTAATGCACTAACAGATGAGTTAACTAAGCAGATAGAGCATAAATAAAAAGGTCATTGCATAGACACTAGTTAACAGTGCCTTGCAATGACCTTTTTGCTTTAGACATTTTTAGAATTTGCCTCATATTTCTTTGATAGGCCTCGTCGTTCTAGTTGACCCCAGTTGTTTTGTTTCGTGATGAAGTACCAAATACCTTCCAGTCTAAAGAGTATTGTTAACGGACGATACCAGAATGTTTCTGTTAAAGAGTAGAGCAATAGTTTCACAACGTCCTTTACCCTTGGATAGCTATTTAACCCCCATGCTTCAAGTAAGATGGAGCATACCGATAGCAGAACGCCATACAAAACGAAAAGGGCCGTCATAATAATAGCTGAGTGTAAAAATAGATTTCCTACCATGAAAGAGATGAGAATGTATATATATCCACCTAGTTCAATGAGTGGACCAAAGAACTCTATAAACCAAAAATAAGGAAATGAAATCATGCCTATTTTTCCGTATTTCGGATTAAAGGTCATCCTTTTATGCATCCACAAGCTACCAATTAGCCCTTGGTGCCATCGACGACGCTGTTTCCGCAAGTCAGGCATGTTTTCAGGTGCTTCCGTCCAACATACAGGGTCAGGTATAAATTGGATCTTTTTATTAAGCTCTTTTTCTTTTACATAACGATGTAAACGTACAACAAGCTCCATATCTTCCCCTACCGTTTTTACGGAATATCCACCTGCAGCAATGACCCATTTTTTTGAAAACACACTAAATGCACCCGAAATAATGAGTACCAAATTGTGTTTACTTAATGCAATTCGTCCCATAAAGAAGGCTCGAATATACTCAATAATTTGCATAATAACAAAAGGATTGCTTGAAATAGCTGTGTTAATAATTGATCCCCTTTGAATATCAAAATTATTGGCAATTCGTACACTTCCACCTGCAGCAATTACTTCGTCATTTGAAGAAATAATCGGCTCCATTACTCGTAGCAATGAAGTAGTCTCTAAAATCGAGTCCCCATCTATCGAACAAAAGTAAGGGAAATTCGACACATTGATTCCTACATTTAAAGCATCTGCCTTCCCACCGTTCACTTTATTAATCAGTGTAATATTAGGATGCATAGTAGATTCATAAATATCCTCAATAGGTTCTGTTTGTAATACAGCTCGAATAGATCGGCTGATTTTTTCCATTTTAAAATGTTCTATTAGAGTCGACTTTGTTCCATCATTCGATCCATCATTCACGATGATGATTTCAAATTGTGGATACTGCAAGCTAAGCAACGAGCTAACCGTTCCTACAATACCAGCTTCTTCATTATAAGCAGGTACTATAATCGACACAGGTTTCGAATAGAGCATATCTAGATTACCTTCATCCACTACATACTTGTCGATTTTCATACCTTTTCTAAAATGGTTCACCGCAAATAGCAGCATACCCGTATAAACCAAAATGACTAGGACCATATAAAATGTTATAAATTGACCGAAAAAGGTGTGAATATATATAAAAATATCGTTCAAAGACATAATGTTCACCCCTCCCCTAATAATTCTTTGGCCATATCAACCGCATAACGATCATTCGAAAATTTAATAATATGTTCTAAACTTTGCGCGCCATTTTTAATATTTGATAAAGTCGTTGCTGCCTGCTTTCGAACCCACCACGTATCATCTTCAATTAACTTTTCTAAATATGGGCGAGCTATCGGTTCCTGCACATTGACAAGCATTTTTGCAAACATTAATCGTTCTTCCCAAACTTCAGATTGAACAAATTCCTTATATTTTCCAAAGTCATGAAATGCACCAATTTTTGTAAGTGATTTCAATGCACGAACGCGGAGTTCGCTATTGGAAGAGCTAAGAAGTTCCTCCAAAAACATTATATCTTTACTATCACTTTTCGCCTGATAACCTATAACTACAATAAAAGCGATGCTCAAGTTAATAGGGAGTTCATCAAACTGTTCTAATAACATATCAAAATAAGATTCATCTAGTTGATGTATGAGTTTAATATACTCAAACTCACCTAAAGGAAGCTTTGGTTCAAAAAGATGTGCTAAAAATAAATCTCGATTATAAACAGACAATATTTTCAATATAATTACATACTCGTCTATATCAAGCGATTTTGGTTTTTGTAGCATTTCCTCTACATTTGGTAATAAAAATGACATTTGATAGTCACGCATTTTATACAAAGTGGAAATGCGTTCACCCCAGTTTTTACTCTTAATTTTCTTTAGATAAAAATGACTGGAATGCATACTAACATATTCAGCAATTTTATTGTGCACCTTATCATCTTTTACATTTCTAATGTAGTGACTGAATATTTTATCGACAGCTGTGTTCTCCGCCTTTGTACGTACACGCTTTATGTTCGTAATTGACGATGCGTCGTCATTAATTAAATAATTGTACCAATCATCGAGATGTTCCAAAATGTAATTATCTACATTTTTTTCAAACTTATTTTGTTGTAAACGTTTTATAAACAAGTACATAAATAACAGTAATAATATGAAAGAAAATACAGCAATAGCAGCGAGAGCATAGAGTAGTGTTTCCGATGTAATCATAAGCGTACTCTTTTTAAAATACTATTTATTTGCGCTGTCATTAATCGTAAGTCAAACGGTCTTGTGAAATAAGCATCAACACCATTTTCATAACTGTAACTGAATGCCTCTTCGCCTTGGCGCTTTGACATCATGAAAATAATATACTTTTGATTGTTTGGTAAATTGCGTAGCTTGTGTAATATTTCTATGCCATTAGCACGTGGCAATATATCATTTAGTAGCACAATATGCGTGTGTCCTGAATTGTACCAATCGGATTCCAAAAAGGACTGTCCATCCGAGAATGCCTTAATTTCAAAATCGAAATACTCAACGACAGAGCGTTCCATTAAATTTTGCAATATTGATAATACAATTGGGTCGTTCTCAATGATGCTCACTTTAATTTTCTCTATTTCACGCACACTGTAGTTCTTATCGTACGATGGGTATTGAACATGCGGAAGTGCAAGGAGCTTCTGTACATCCTTAACACCATCTTGCAAAATACTTTCCAGCACACTTTTGCTGTTGGCAACTTCAATGATTGTCGTGCTGAGTTTAACTTCATTTTCGGGATGTACTTCTTTGAAACTACTATGAACACCAGCTTCTACTCGTTTTAAAAAGTAGGCTGCTTCATATTCTCCCGAGAAAGAAAGAAGTGCTAATGCATAGTTTTGTGACGTACTGTTAAATATAAAATCCGACGAACGAATTTGAGAGATTAAAAAAGTATACAATGTTTCGTAATAATCAGCTGCTGTTTCATCATGTAAAATGCTGTCTGGATGCAATGCGATAAAAACAAAGGCGTAAGGCGTTTTACTACGTTGAATATAGGACTGCTGTAATTCAAAAAGCATTTGAAGCTTCTCTGGCTCACAAATATCGTTCAAGTGAGCACCATATGATTTATTTTCAGTTATTTGTACCATCGTTTATGTTCCCTCCTATCAATATTTTTTCACGTATTGATTTACAGTATCTAGTAATGCAGCATCTGTTAAAACATAAGTTAACCCTAATTCCTTATTAATGGCTGATACAAACGGTTCTTCGAATCCTTCTTCCATTGGAATTAGTGTTAATGGAATTTGATACTGATCCGCCATTTTCTGCATGTGATTTTTTGTATTTTCATCGATCAAGCTTGCCGGATGTAATAATATAATTCGTGCTACACCATTTGCTAAAGCAAATGATTCAAATTCTGAATCTGTTAAAGTAGGTCCGACAACTAATTTACGTTTGTACTGCTTGAGCATTCCATTTGTAAGCTCAACATCGTTAAATTCCGCCATACTTGGACGTGAACCATATAACAAACCATTAATCATTTTGAAAAACTGTTCTGCACGTTGCGTGTCATTTGTGTAAAAATAAGTTGTCTCTTGCTGTTTCACACTATTTTCAGCAATTTGATAAAGCTCTGGTATTGTCACTGCAGGAATTTCTACAAATTGGCGCACACCCTCTTGCTGTAAGGCGTTTTTAAATTGCTCAGTAGGTACTTTTCCAATCAGCATTTTAGCACCTAATGTATGCGTAATATTACTACTTTCCTTAATCCACTTTGTGTTTGTTTCTATAGCGTGCTGCCATGAGAACAGTGCTTCAAATATTTTAATAACTTCTGAATTATTAAAGTCATGCACATATGCTCTATGATCCAGTGAATTCACATAATCTACAGCTTGTTGTATGTCCTGAGTGGTGGAGTTTTTTTCAATTGGCATATGAGTAAATTTGATGCCCAATTCTGCAGCAACCTGCTTCTCTTTCTCAAGTAATTTCGATTGTGCAGGTAATAAAGAAACGACTTCCTTGACTTCACTACGACGAATACGCGTAAACCATTCCTCATTTGTAGGATATGGACCCATAGCTACCTTCTTATCGTCATAGTAAATAACATGTCCACGTTCAAATTTCGTTGGTTGAAGTACAAGTATCTCGAAGTCTAGCTGTAATTCCTGACTAATAAGCTGCTTTACAACGTCTACACGATGTCTCCCTAGGTAGCAGTGTACATAATAGCGTTTATCATCTTGTGTTATTAATTTTTTAATACTTTCCAAAGTTTCTGTATTATCACCAACCCATGGCAGCATCGGCATTGAGTAAATTTCAATCCCAGCTTTTTCACCGTTTTTTATTTGACGGTTTAGTAGGGGTTTTTCGATCGGTAGTGTCGGGCTTAATAAAGTGATAACACCGTCATAGCCTTCCTTAGCAAGACGCTCTAAGTCATCTGCTTCCGGATAGGGACCAAATGTGAAGCGTTCACCATGTGTCTCTAATTCGCCTTGAGAAGATTGTACAACGCTACTTCCTGTATTTAGAAAATAGTAAAGTGCACTTGAACACAGCGCAATCGATGCTACCATTAGTAATGTACCGATTTTCCAGAAGTTCTTTTTTAAGATGAAGAAATAATATAAGAATGACATTACAAAACCAAATACTACCCAACCAATAACATAGTATTTCATAATATTATCGATATTAAATTGAGACCAACCACGATCTACATATATCTGTTCAATAGGAACAACAGCGAATAATAAGAAAAAGATACCGCCGCCAACACCTAGAGTACTTAAAAAAATAAACCACATGACAAATTTGATATTACGTTTCCCTTTATTCCCCATCTTCATTTACCCCTTTATCAGTTTCTATTTCTGATAAAATATCTTTCATAATTGGAATATAAGACGACCAAAAGAAATTCGTTACATCGTTAGAAAAAATACTCATAAAGTACGGTGAACCTTGCCATTTTTGTAAATTCGTTTTTGTATAGTCGGCAAAATCACCTGCAAAATAATAGGTTTTATTTTCTGGATGGTGAATAATTGCTGGAAATGTCCATGGGACTCCAGCCTCTTTAAGTGTCATAAATCCATTTTCACTTATTGGTAGCTTATAAGACGCTAAAACTGCCGCGTCGTTTTTCGGTGTGACAATATCAAACCAATACGCATAAGTAGACTCTTCAGCCTTCGGGAACTTCTTAGCACCTTCTTCGTTTAATTGGAAAAGGACTTTACCATCTATATCATCTTCACCCAAAACAATAACTTGGTCTGACAGATGCACAAATGCTATTCCCTCTCCTTCAAATGCCCATTTTTTGCTTTGCTGATTTTCATAGTTGTCGATTAACCAAGCTGGTACTTCCGCGCTATTTAAATCATCAAAATAACGACCAGCCCAACCACTCCACTCCACACTTAAATTATCTTCCATTACTCCTCGTGTTACAGCGTCTGTTGGTGTCGCAAACGAATTATATTCAGCAATTAATGTAGTATCTTCACCTTTGCTCGCCATAAGCTTATTCCACTCTAATAAATCCATCCCACCGTAAATTTTTTCAGAGCGGTCACCATCAGCCTTTTCTTCTAAGTCATCCGTATAAACCCCATACGTATCGGCTATATATATTAAATCTACCGTACGATCGAGGTCAAAACTTTCCTTTGGTGAATTTTCGTAAGGATCGTAGCCGAAATAATCACGTCCAATATCATATAATTCACCATCAGGTCGCGTAATTTTTTCATTTTTCAACATCCAAAACAGACCATTATGCTCACGGTAGTCATCACGTGGAACAGTTTTATCTACAACAGCTATATCAATTGATGTTGCAGGTTTTAACATCCAATAAATGCGAGGTGAGAAAAATAATAGTACTAATAGGATTGCAAAAATAATCTTTTTCAATTCAATACCTCCTTCTAAAATTTTCAATTGCAGCGTTACGTTACTAAAACATATTATTTGGAAGAGATTATTAGCCTATAAGATTTTATACGAATAATTCAAAAGTCACATATACCTTCTATTTCTGCAGGAGAAAAGAAGCGACTCCATCA
>JAVWKG010000020.1:26621-31314 GCA_036638655.1 Lysinibacillus sp.
TGCATATATTTTTTAAAACAATTAATAAAAATCAAAAATAAAAATTATTTTTCGCATGTATAAAACACGCGACTCCATCATATCGTAAGTCCCTTAGTCCCCCTACATATCACACTCAAATATTACTTTAAAAATCCGTACGGCGCTTTGGTCAACTGGATATTGACCATTTAAGCGTATATCCCTGTCGCACAAAAAGACATTTATTAAATGAAGATAACGATCTTATAGATACTCTTTACAATAAAAATATCATGTTTATATGTGAAAATATACAACCAAATAACATAATTTCATTTTAATTGCAGAAAAAATAATCTTCTTTACCTACTTTAAATTTACCAAAATAACTTTTTACCCACAAAACGTGAATATAGTATCACTCCATAGAACTTAAATCAGAATCGTCGTAAGCCAAATAACAAAGTATACCTATAACGAATTCTCCCAACTACATAAACCTTTTTCCCTATTATTGTGTGTTCAATATCCCCAAATCACCCCGTTATTAATATAGTATAGGCCTAAGGTTAAAATTAGGTTAAAAATATTAAACTTTTTTAAATATTTTTAAAATATTTTCTCAATTTTAATAATATCACCTTAAAGTCACGTCGCAGTAACTGAAATCAACTCTTGTTTACGACGTTGGACCAAATAAAAAATAGGTAATTTCTTTGTTCGTAATTGAACAAAGAAATTACCTATTAATCTCTAAATATACATATATTCATTTTATAGCGTCTAAATATTTCTCTTTATGTTTTTGATCTATTTCTTTATCAATTAATTTCCGCGCAATTTCAAGAACATACTGATCCTCTGTTGCTTCGGCAATTTTTTTCAAAGATACAATAATATCATAACGAATTAATGTTGTATTTTTCTCTTCTATACATGTCTGGAATCGTTTCGCTAAGCGTGCTACTATTAAATCCTTTTGTACTTGACCCGCTAAGGAAATTCTCCAAATAGACTGTAAGCTATACCTTGCAGTCACTATTTTTTCATCATATGTCACTGCCCATATTTTTAAAAAGTCCTCTAGCACGCGTTCCTCAGGGTCACTTTTTGCTACAAGTGCACATAAAAATTGTACCGAACGCACCCGTACATGTCCGTCTTTATGTGTTAATGAATTTATTAATTTCCCCCATACTAAATATGTCCAATCTACTGGCGTATTCATAATTCTCATTATTTTGTCGTAAGATTCATTTTGAATTTCTCGATTCGGCTCATCCAAATTATTAAAAAGCTGTATGATTTCCTCTTCCATCCTCTATCTCCACCTTCAGTTCTTTAACTACTTCATTAATTAATGACCGATTTTTATGTTAAACTATATCCACTAAGGAATTTAAATTTTATAAAGTGGGTGAGCTATTGAACAAAACTGTCACACGTAAAAACATCTTTCGAGCGATTACTTTTATAGCAATTGTCATTATTGCATACTTTGTTATCCCTGTTTCTATACCGCTTATTCTAGCCGGAATTACTGCTTTATTGTTAGAACCACTTGTACTATTTTCTAAACGAAAGTTGAAAATGTCTCGTAAACTCGCAGTCGCATTCATTTACATAATTAGTACTTGTATTATTACTGTTATTTGTTACTTTACTATTACACAACTAATGGCGCAAATTATTACATTATCTAAACAAGTGCCTCACTATATTTCTAGGCTATCAGAAATATGGTTTGCACTCCAAGCTAATATATCAAATTATACAGAAGATTTACCTGTCGAAGTCATTTCCTCTATTCAAAACACTTCGATGGAGTTCGTAAAAAAATTAGAAGATTCTATTTTAGTCATTTTCAACTATAGTAAAGTTACTAACCTTTTAGCTCAGATCCCAAGCCTTTTAGTAAGTTTGATTGTTTATATGATAGCATTATTTTTATTTATGCTGGACGTACCAAAATTAAAATTACTTTTCTTCAATCATTTAAAGCCAACTACTGCTAAAAAAGCTCGTATTATTATGAACAGATTAAAAAATGCCGTTTTCGGTTTCATGAAGGCGCAAATTTTGGTAAGTTTTCTTATCGGTGGAGTTGCATTAATATCCTTACTCATTATTCAACCGAAATATGCAATTACAATGGCTCTCATTGTTTGGATTATTGATGTTATCCCTTTCTTAGGCTCCATCATCATTTTAGCACCTTGGGGAATCTACCATTTACTAATGGGGAACACATCTCTCGCTATTCAATTATTAGTTCTAGCTGCTGTCTTACTAATTATACGTCGTACTGTCGAGCCAAAAGTAATGGGTTCTCACATTGGGCTGTCCCCTTTACCTACATTAATAGCTATGTTTATCGGTCTACAGCTATTAGGAATAGTAGGCATTTTCCTAGGACCATTTGTCATTATTTTATTTATTGCTTTAAAGGAAACTGGTATTATTAAAACAAATTTTAAAATTTAATACTATACAAAAGGACATCCTTGTAGATATAACTACAAGGATGTCCTTTCATTTTAAATACGTATATATTCTCTTATATAAGCTTATTTAATACGTCCGAAGCCTACTAAGTATTTATTCCACCAATCAAGTGATTCGATTTTCACACCACTATTTTGTGCATTGATCATTGTATTATTGCCCATGTAAATTCCAACATGTGCTACACCTGAACCGTAACTAAAGAATACTAAGTCACCTACACGTGCTTCGCTTGCAGAAATACGCGTAGTTGCTAAATATTGTTGTGAAGATGTACGTGGTAATGACACACCCGCTTGTTTATAATTCCATTGTACAAAACCTGAACAATCGAATCCTGTACTT
Source organism: Lysinibacillus sp. (assembly GCA_036638655.1). GTDB lineage: Bacteria > Bacillota > Bacilli > Bacillales_A > Planococcaceae > Lysinibacillus. The sequence goes on from JAVWKG010000020.1 coordinate 29,433, forward strand.
GGGTTGCTTCCTCCCCAAACATAAGGGCGACCTAAAAACTGTTTCCCAGAAGCAATTGCTGTACTAGCTGCTGATGTACCTGAGCCTGAACCAGGCGTAACGGCTGGGCTTTGCTCGCCTTTATTATTTGTTGCTTGTTGTCCCACTGGTGCAGTATTTTGTAAAGCTCTTAATTGTGCCGCTTCTTCTTCAGCTGCTTTACGCGCTGCTTCTAAACGCTCTTCATCTTGTTTCGTTGCAATTTGTGCTTTTAACGCAAGAGATTTCGCTTCACTTTCAGCCTTTTTCAATTCCATTTCGCCTTCTTTTTGTTGAAGCTCTTGGAATTGTTTTTCTAGCTCTTTTTGCTTAATAGCTAAATCTGTTTTCTGCGTTTTCAAGCTTTCTTTATCAGCTGCTTGTTCGTCGATTAACTCTTGGTCAGCGTCCACAATCGTTTTAACCGCTACAACACGATCTACTAAATCTGTAATACTTTTAGATTCAAGCATCACATTTAAATAGAGGTTAAAGTTACTATCTCTAGCTTGATATGCTGCTAAACGGTCGCCTAATAACTCAGTACGTTTCTCGATGCGCTCTTCCGTTTCAACGATACTATGATCTACTGTTCCAATATCTTCTCTAACTTTATTAAAAGCTTTAATTTTTGTATCCATGTCTTTTTGCAGTGTCGCAAGCTCTGTTTCTAACTTCTTCACATCTGCATCTATTTGTGCTTTCTTATTAATCATTTCTTGAGAAGTTTCTTCTGCATTCGCTTGTAATGGTTGTACTGTACTAAATAACAATCCACCTGTAAGTGCGAAAGTTAGTACTACGGATTTGCGCCAGTTATTGCGTTTTTTCACGAACAATCATTCCCCTTCTATGGTCAATTCTCATTTCAAGTTTCTTTCTATTAAAAACTTGAACGTTTCTATTTATGTTTACAATGTTATATTTTTCTATTAGCCAATTTACAGTCTAGCATTTCTAGCCTAACTTATGTACCATTTCCCTCTATATTTAACTGTTTAGTAATACCTGAAATATTTTTGTAACATTGTCGAATTAAAAAGCTGTAGACAACACGACTATGCTCGTGTTACCTACAACTTCCATTACCTCTTCATATCTCTTAAAGCTTGGATTGACAATCTTACGAGCAAAATTGCACACAAAAATATCCCTAAGTATGCCGCTGTATTTAAATACACGGCATATGAAGCATGAATAAATTGAGCAATTGCTAAAAGCGCTACTGAAATAACGCCAAAGGTTATGCCTACGAACAGTAAGACAAAGCGTGAGAATAATTGTGTAATAAAGCGCGCGTTATGTTCATCCGAAAATATATCGTGATGTAAAATAATTTTCCCGCTTTCAACGCGCTGAATCAATTGATCGACACGTCTCGGCATTTTCCGAAGTGTCGGGATTAACATCGATAACTCTTCTTGTATACGTTCTTTCGTAGCCATCGGTTCTTTAAAAGGTTTTAAAAAGGCCGAACGCATATAGGTTGCGGAAAACACCTTAGCTTCTGTAAAGATATCAAATTGCGGATCAATTACTCGTAACGTTCCATCTAGTGTTATTAGCGATCTCAACGCTGATGCTACTGAAGGATAGAACGTTAAACCGAAGTCTCTAACTACCGTAAATAGCGAGTAAATTAATTCCTCCGTCAAAATTCTATCCACATACGAGATTTTAAGCAATATTTGGTCTATCGCTTGCTCCATTCTTGCCCGTTCTGCTTGATCCGCATTTTCTATTAGTAACATTAAGCCATCATATAAAATAGCGGCATCATTTTGCTGAACACCTATTAAAAACAACTTTAGTCCCTCTTGTTGTGTAGCACCTAATCGCCCCACAGCACCAAAATCAATTAATG
>JAVWKG010000021.1:0-2887 GCA_036638655.1 Lysinibacillus sp.
AGTGCACCCATCGCATTACCTATCCAATCAAGTCCTTTAGACTCCCCTGAGATGGCTTCATATGCTGCGTTTGAGCGCTCAAAAATTTTATGAAAGTTCATTAAACGACGACGTTCATCAAGTAAATTATCTTCCTCACCTACTTGAATATTCGCTTCGTCTAATTCTTTTATTTGGAATTTATATAAATCAATGCGTTGTGCCATAAGCTGCTCGTCAATTGAAATCGAAGCTAATTCTTTTTTCAAAGCCTTGTAGCTTTCAAATTGCTCACAATATTGCTCTTTTATGTGCCCTAGCTCGTCCGCAGCGAACTGATCTAATAAGTTAATATGTTGTTTTTCATCCATTAATTCTTGGTTTTCATGCTGACCATGAATGTCAATTAAGCTTGACCCAATATCACGTAATACAGATAACGGTACAAGTTTTCCGTTTACACGGCATACACTTTTGCCAGATTCATTTAAATCACGACGTAAAATAATTGTATCTTCTTCAATTTCAATACCCGCTTCTTCAAGCTTTGCATAAATTGGATGATTAGCTGATGGAATTTGAAATAAACCGCCCAATTCTGCCTTTTTAGCCCCATGACGGATAAATTCCGAAGACCCACGTCCGCCTGCTAATAAATGAACTGCATCAATGATAATTGACTTTCCGGCACCTGTTTCTCCTGTTAAAACAGTTAAACCGCCTGAAAAACTAACCGTTAAATCTTCAATGATAGCAAAGTTACGTATACTTAATTCTCTTAACACTATAACTCACCCCATTTTAAAGCATTTCTAGTAATCGATTTTTCGTTGACTCACGCACATTTTCATCACGGCAAATGATTAAAATTGTATCGTCCCCAGAGATTGTCCCTAAAATTTCTGGCCAATCTAAATGATCTAATAGTGAAGCAATCGCATTTGCATTTCCTGGTAATGCTTTCATGACTAAAAAGTGAGACGCCCCGTCAATACTAATGAATGCATCAGCGAGTGCACGATGTAATTTTTGTACCGGATTAAAACGTTGATCGGCAGGTAAACTATATTTATAGCGACCATCTTGTAGTGGTACTTTTACTAAATGTAATTCCTTAATATCACGCGATACAGTTGCTTGTGTTACGTTGTATCCTGCTTCTTTTAAAAAGTCTACTAAATCATCTTGCGTTTCAATTTCATGATTCGCTATAATGTCACGAATTCGAATATGTCGTTGGCCTTTGTTCATCATCGGTCACCTCTTATAAATAATTAATTATATGTATATTTACACTACCATCCAAACGCTAAAAGCACAAGAAAAAACACGGCTCGGATAACCGAGCACGTGCTACTTTAAAGTTTGATGTGCCTCTTCTACGAGTGCATTAAATGCTGTATATGACGTAAGTAGTTCGTCACCTTTTGGATTAACTAAATGGAACAAAAATTCAATATTCCCTTCGCCACCCGTAATTGGTGAAAACGATGCATCTTTGACGATAAAACCTACTTCAGTTGCCATAGCTGCTGTTTTTTCTAATACGTCTAGATGTACTTTTTTATCGCGAACGATCCCTTTTTTACCGACATTTTCTTTGCCAGCCTCAAATTGTGGCTTAACGAGTGCCATTACATCACCACCAGGTATTAAAATCGTCTTTAATACAGGTAAAATCAGTGATAATGAAATAAAACTCACATCAATTGTCGCAAATTCAGGTAAACCTTCCGACAAATCTGCTGCTGTTGTATAGCGGAAGTTCGTTTTTTCCATTACTGTGACACGCTCATCTGAACGAATTTTCCACGCAAGCTGATTTGAGCCAACATCAAGTGCATAGCAATGTCTAGCACCATTTTGTAAGGCGCAATCCGTAAAGCCTCCTGTCGATGAACCGATATCGAGCATTAGCTTACCTTCTACATTCATATCAAAAATTTGAAGCGCTCTTTCTAACTTCAAACCGCCTCGACTCACATACTTTAAATCTGTTCCTTTAACTTGAAGTGGTGCCTCAACAGAAATTTTCTCTCCTGCTTTGTCGATGCGAATTTCATTAGAAAAGACGAGCCCCGCCATAATGGAGCGCTTCGCCTTTTCACGCGTTTCACAAAGACCACGTTCAACAAGTAATATATCTACTCGTTCTTTTGGTTGTTTAGTCATTGTATTTTTGAACCTACTTGCTGCTTTAGTTTCATTAATGCTTCAATTCGAGCAACAGTTTCTTCAGCTGTCACATGAATTTCAGCTAGTAATTGATCGACATTTCCATGCTCGATAAATTGGTCTGGGATACCGATACGATCTACAATCGCCTCTTTATAGCCATGATCATGTGTAAATTCTAATACACCACTACCAAATCCACCTTGAAGAACAGCTTCCTCAATTGTAAGAATTGGTTTATGACTAGTTAAAATGCGATGTAACATTTCTTCGTCCATCGGCTTAATGAAGCGTGCATTCACGACTTCCACTTCAATTCCTCGTGTAGCTAATTGTTCTGCCGCTTGAAGAGCCATTGGAATCGTCGTACCAAATGTTAAAATGGATGCATCTTTACCTTCACGTAATACTTCCCAGCTACCGATTGGTAATACTTTTAGCTCATCATCCATCGGCACACCTAAACCATTGCCCCTTGGATAACGTAGCGCTATCGGACCGCCATTATATTCGATTGCTGTTTTCACCATATGCTGCCCTTCATTTTCGTCTTTTGGCATCATAATGGCCATGTTTGGAATATGACGAAGGAATGCAATATCAAAAACGCCTTGATGTGTTTCGCCGTCCGCTCCAACTAGACCTGCACGGTCAATACCGATAAAGACATTTAAATTCGGGCGTGCAATATCGTGTAACACTTGGTCGTAAGCACGTTGTAAAAATGTAGAAT
>JAVWKG010000021.1:2897-9076 GCA_036638655.1 Lysinibacillus sp.
AAATTGCTAAAAACGGTTTCATTCTTTGTGTAGCAAGACCCGCAGCCATTGTTGCAGCATGTTGTTCTGCAATCCCAACATCAAAGAAACGATCCGGGAAATCACGTTGAATGCCTTCAAGCTTCGAACCTACTGGCATTGCTGGTGTAATTGTCACCACTCTCTTATCTTGGTGTGCAATTTTGCGTACTGTATCTGCAATTAAGCTACTCCAAGCTGGTCCTTTCACTGCTGATTTTACAAAGGCACCTGTTTCCATTTTATACGGACCTGTTCCATGCCAAGTTCCGATTGTATCGTCTTCAGCTGGCTTGTAACCTTTACCTTTTTTCGTAATAACATGAACGATCACAGGACCATCCACCTTTTTAGCATAAGATAATGTTGTTTCAAGCGCTTCAAAATCATGTCCATCAATCGGTCCTAAATATTTAAAGCCCATTTCTTCAAAAAACACACCTGAAACGACTAAATACTTCAAACTATCTTTTACTCGTTCCGCCGTAGATGCTAACTTACCACCAAGCACAGGAATTTTATTGATAAGCGATTCCATTTCTTCTTTCGCCTTAGAATATTCCTTCGCTGTACGTAAACGACCTAACACACTGTGCAATGCACCGACATTAGGAGCAATTGACATTTCATTGTCATTTAAAATGACAGTCATATTCGTCTTTTCATGTCCGATATGATTTAATGCTTCCAGTGCCATACCGCCTGTTAAAGCACCGTCTCCGATAATTGGTACTACATAGTTTTTATCTTTTTTAATATCACGAGCTGCCGCCATTCCCATAGCCGCTGATAAGGAAGTCGAGCTATGCCCCGTTTCCCACTCATCATGCTCACTCTCAATCCGTTTCGGGAAGCCGCAAAGCCCCTGATACTGACGTAAAGTGTCAAATTGATTTGCACGACCCGTCAAAATTTTATGCACATAAGCTTGATGACCAACATCCCATAAAAACTTATCGGTTGGACTGTCAAACATTTTATGAAGCATTATAGTAAGCTCCACAACGCCTAGGTTCGGTCCAATATGACCACCTGTGACAGAACATTTTTCGATTAAGAAAGCTCGAATTTCTTTTGCAAGTTGTTCAAGTTCTTTCTTATTTAAGTTTTTTAAAAAGGCTGGACTAGAAATCTTGTTTAAATCCACCTTTCTCACTCACCTTCTAAATAAATTATTCACCATATTTTGTTTTTACTATTATAGCAATGTTTTCGCTATGCTAAAAGTACAAGCACTTCCATTTGTAAAATTACAAACTTCACCTCGTCTATTCTAGCATATTCAAGTGATTCAAAGCGCATTTTCAACACAAAAATCACTTTGTTTTCATTAATTTTTGCGATGAACAATATAAGCAGCAAACTCACGTAAGAGCGCTGTATCCACTTCAATCTTATCTAGTGCTGCTATCGCTAAATTATAATGCTCTTCTAATTTTTGTTTCGCGCCATCAAGCGTAAGTAATGCTGGATACGTACTTTTCTCACTCACCACATCTTTACCGGCTGTTTTCCCTAGTTCTTCAGTCGTACCTTCAATGTCTAAAATATCATCTTGGATTTGGAAAGCAAGACCAATATGATGCGCATAGTCTACTAAAACAGCACGTTCTTCTTTAGAAGCATCCGCTAATACTGCACCTGATTCAATACTAAAACGTAAAAGTGCCCCTGTTTTATTGACATGGACATGCTCTAATTCAGTTAAAGAAAGCTTTCGTTTTTCACCTTCAATATCTAGTACTTGGCCACCTACCATGCCCTCAGCACCAGCCGTAACACTTAGAATATCAACAAGCTCAATACGTTTTTCAGCCGATAAATTTTCGATTCTTGCAATAATGCCAAAACTTAATGTGTTCAAAGCATCTCCTGCTAATATAGCTAGTCCATCGCCGAATACTTTATGGTTTGTCGGCTTACCACGACGGAAATCATCATTATCCATACTCGGTAAATCATCATGAATCAACGAGTATGTATGAATCATTTCGATCACTGCAGCAACTGCCATACCAGCCTCTTTGTCTTTACCGTATATATCCAGTACAGCTAATACAAACAGCGGGCGAATTCGTTTTCCTCCCGCTTTTAATGAATACAGCATCGATTCTTTTAAATTTGCTGGTGCATCAATTTTTTTTACAAGTGTATACATCACTTCTTCTATTTGTGGCGTGTTGAATTGAATAAATTGTTTTAACTGCTCATTCATTGCTTAGTTCTCTCCCTTTATCGGATCAAATTGCGCTGTTTCGCCCGTCTCATTGACGATTGTTATTAACTGTTCCTCTGCATTTTGCAGCTTACTATGACAAAATTGTGAGTATTCCATCCCTTGCTTATACAAATCAATCGCATTTTCAAGTGGTACATCCCCTTGTTCTAGTTGCCTCACAATTTCTTCTAAGGCTGTCATCGCTTCCGCAAATGTTTGTTGTTTTTTCGCCATATTATTCCCTCTCTTTCATTGCTTTCACTGCAACAACCTCAGCTGTTACTTCTCCATCATGAAAAGCAAGCTTCACTGTATCATGCACCGTTATTTCTTTGGTCGATTTTAACACTTTTTCATCTTTATACACTACTGTAAACCCTCTTGTCAAAATAGCCAATGGATTCAGTACTTCTAGTGTTCTTACAGATGATTCAAACTCACGCTTTCGTTTTACAAGTAATTGCTCTGTTGCACGCGCTAACTGCAATGTGAGTGCATCAAGTTCTTTCTTATGAAAAAGAATGGCTCTTTTCGGTGAATATTGCTCGACAGTTGCTTGTAGTTTTTGTAATTGCGAGGTTTTCTTCATTAAATCTAGACGCATCACCTGCTCTAATTGCGTATCTAGCTGTACAAGCTTTTCAGTAAATGGACGATACAGTCTTTCTGGCATAGCAAGAGGGTAGGACTGCATCAACTTTTGTAGACGCTGCCTTTCAGTAGATAGTTGCATACGTACCATTTGATGTAATTGAGATTGCTTCGACATTACCCGCTGATATAGCTCCTGTTGATCGGGCACAGCCATTTCCGCTGCAGCTGTCGGTGTTGGTGCACGTAAATCGGCAACAAAATCGGCAATTGTCGTATCCGTCTCATGTCCTACTGCACTAATAATAGGAATGCGGCTCTCAAAAATCGCACGTGCAACGGCTTCTTCATTAAAAGCCCATAAATCTTCAATCGAGCCACCACCACGCCCTACAATCAGTACATCGGAAATAGCCTCTCTATTCGCCTGTTGAATAGCTTTCACTATACTTGGCGCTCCTTGCGCTCCTTGCACAATCGTCGGATATACGACAACTTCCGCTAACGGGTAGCGCCGTTTTAATGTTGAACAAATATCTCGAATTGCTGCACCTGTAGTTGAAGTTAAAACACCGATTCTTTCTGGGAATAGTGGAATCGGTTGCTTCCATTCTTGCTTAAATAACCCCTCTTTACCGAGCTGTTCTTTTAGCTGATTAAAGGCAACAAAAAGACTGCCAACGCCATCAGGTTGCATTTCTTGTGCATATAATTGATACGTACCATAACCTTCATAAACATTTACATCGCCACGGATAAAAACTTGCATCCCTTCTTTTGGCTCAAATGCAAGCTTTGATGCAGCTGTTTTAAACATCGTTGCGGTAATACGCGAGCTATCATCCTTTAATGTAAAATAAATATGCCCCGATTGATGCAATTTCACATTCGACAGCTCACCCTTTACATAAACATTTCGCAAATGCGGGTCAGCATCAAATTTACGTTTAATATACTTCGTCAATGCTTTTACGGTTAAATAAGAAGCTGATGTCATTTTTCCCGGCTCCTTTTCAAGTATAAAATTTTCATAAAAACTATTTTAATCATAACATTTTTTTCCGAAAGTAACGCGCGAAAATTCTTTTAACACAAACAACGCTAATATATCATTTAACATATCGACTTTAGTTTAACATCTCCACAACTATGACTTACAGTTCTCTTATAGAAAAAAGGCATCTCAAAAGTAAATTGAGATACCCTTTTCCCCTACTAAAATCACATAGGTTTTTTATTGATTGGCAAGCTTATTTTCTGCTGCTTGCACTGTGTTGAATAGTAACATTGTAATCGTCATTGGTCCTACGCCACCAGGTACTGGTGTAATATGAGACGCAATGCCGTCTACATCTGCAAAGTTTACGTCGCCGCAAAGCTTGTTATTTTCATCGCGGTTAATGCCAACGTCAATAACAACAGCTCCTTGTTTAACGTGTTCTTTCGTAATGAAATTCGCACGTCCTACAGCTGCAATTATAATATCCGCTTGTTTTGTGAATGAAGGTAAATCCGGTGTTTTTGAGTGTGTATACGTCACAGTCGCATCCTTCTGTAATAGAAGTTGTCCCATTGGTTTCCCAACGATATGACTACGACCTACGATCACCGCATGTTTTCCTGCGATTTCAATTCCTGAATATTCAAGAAGCTTCATCACCCCAAATGGTGTACATGGTAAAAAAGTTTCTTGGCCAAGCATCATTTTCCCAACACTAATTGGCGAGAATCCATCAACGTCTTTTTCAACAGCGATGGTAGCAATAACTGTATCCTCATCAATGTGTTTTGGAAGTGGTAATTGCACTAAAATACCGTGAATATCTTCACGTTTATTTAATACTTCAATTTGCTCGAGTAGAGACGCTTGCGTTGTTTCCTCTGGTAGTTTCACAAGTTCCGAAAACATACCAATTTCTTCACAAGATTTTTGCTTATTTCTCACGTATGTAGCTGAAGCTTGGTTGTCACCGACTAGCACTACCGCCAGGCCTGGTGTTAACCCCTTTTCTCTTAAGCTAGCAACACGCGTCGCTACTGAATTCCGTATTTCTTGACCAATCTCTTTACCATTAATAATTGCACTCGACATAACTTTAGTTACTCCTTCCAATTTCAAATACACCTCGGCATATTTAACTCATACGCCAGAGGTTTAGCTTTAATCAACATGCTGACTAAAGGGATTATTGTTCTGTAAATTTAGAAAGTACGCCATTAACAAATTTAGACGATTTTTCGTCACCAAATGTTTTGCATAACTCGATTGCTTCGTTAAGTACTACTCGTGTTGGTGTTTCTTGCATGTATAAAATTTCGTATACAGCTAGACGTAAAACCGTTCTTTCAATTTTCGGTAGACGGGCAAGTGACCACTTTTCTAAATGCTGCTCTAACGCCGCATCGATTTCCTTTAAATTTTCAGCTGTTCCTTTTACAATCTTTTCGTAAAAAGCATTTGTTGGTTGACCTTTTATGTGCACCATTGCTTCTTCGACTGTTAGATCTGTATTGTCTAGCTGAAACAAAACTTGCAACGCTTTTTCGCGCGCTTCATGTCGTTTCATGTAAAGCTCTCCTTCATAAGTGGCATTAAAATTTATAATAGCATAAAATCAAGTAAGAAACACGAATTCGCGCAAGTTTTCAATAATCTGAAACCTTTTCCAAGCAACTTTACGCACCTATTTTTCGACACACAAAAATGAAAAGGCTGTCATTTTTCATCACTATGGTAATGCTATAATAAACCTATCATTTTCATTCTATAAAAAAATGCACGTGTTTTTATAATAAGGAGATTTTTGCCGATGAAAGAACATCATTATACAATTGGAGAAGTGGCCAAACTTGCCAATATTTCTGTACAAACATTACGCTACTACGACCAAATCGATTTATTCAAGCCCGCGTACATTGATGAAGCAAGTAATTATCGCTATTACAAAGATATGCAGCTCTACTATTTAGATACGATTAAATCATTAAAATATATCGGCACTTCACTTGAAGAAATAAAAAAATTACTTCATTTAACACCAGAGGAACTACTCCCCTTTTTTGAGCAGCAAGAACAACGCATCGAGGAAAAAATTGCTCGTTTAAATGAAGTGAAATCTACACTTTTAAAAACAAAAAGGCAAATACAAGACCAAATTGACATCCCTGTTTTCGGTGAGATTTATACACGAATCGAAGAAGAGATGCCTATTTTACAAGTTACAACTACTGAATTGACACCCATTCATATTCCGAATGCTTACTATAGTACGCTGACAAAAGTTTTGGAAAATGAAGGTAGCGTGTTAAATAGTCGTTATGGCTGTAAGTATGCGTTTCATGACTATCAAAA
>JAVWKG010000021.1:9086-31311 GCA_036638655.1 Lysinibacillus sp.
AAATGTCGGGGAAATTATTTACGATGCAGTATTCACTCCTCTTCTAACTGAACGTACTTTTTCTCGCTTATCTTCAGAAGTAAAACAAGTATCTATTCCTGCTGGTGTGTATATTTGCATCGCGTTTATATACAGTGCTGACACGTATTTTTCCTATTTCCAAAAACTAAAACAACATATTGAATTACATCATTTAGCTGTCGATCACACTGTCGTTGAGCTATTCATGCCAGCTACACTTGCCGCTGAACAAGAAAAAGAGTTCATCGTCGAACTAAAAATTAGGAGAAAAATGCTACTCTAATTCAATTTCTTTCTATCTTCAAACAAACCTTTTGACCCTATAGTTACTATAGGGTTTATCTTATTCATTATGTGCTTCCGCATAAATTCAGATTTTGTTTCATGTAAGAAGGAGAAAAAACAATGAATAAACAGAAAAAAGTCACCCTAAGTATTTTACTTATGAATTTATTCATCGCTTTTTTAGGTATTGGACTTGTCATCCCTGTATTACCAACGATGATGAACGAACTAAATATTAGTGGTTCTGTTGTTGGTTATATGGTGGCAGCATTTGCTATAACGCAACTAATCATTTCGCCAATTTCTGGTAAATGGGCCGATCAATTCGGTCGGAAAATTATGATTGTTATTGGCTTATTTATTTTCGGATTTTCGGAATTATTGTTCGGTCTTGGAAAAACGGTGGAAGTATTATTTATTTCACGCATGCTAGGCGGTGTGAGTGCTGCATTCATTATGCCAGCCGTAACAGCATTTATCGCTGATATTACAACAATGAGTGAGCGTCCAAAAGCACTTGGCTATATGAGCGCTGCTATTAGTACAGGCTTTATTATCGGACCTGGTATTGGTGGATTTTTAGCCGAAATCGGCACTCGTGTACCATTCTTTATGGCAGGTATCCTTGGTATTGTTGCAGCTATTCTGTCCATAATTTTATTAACTGAGCCTGAAAGAAGTGAGGAAAATATAGAGGCAGCTGGCAACAAGTCTGGCTTACAACGCATTTTTAGCCCGCTATACTTTATTGCGTTCGTTTTAATTTTCGTTTCGTCATTTGGTTTAGCTGCTTTTGAATCATTATTTAGCCTATTCGTCGATCGCAAGTTCAGCTTTTCACCAAAAGATATTGCCATTGCAATCACAGGTGGCGCGATTATCGGAGCGATCGCACAAATTGTCCTATTTGATTCGCTCACTAAAAAACTAGGTGAAATTAAGCTCATTCGATATGCCCTCGCTTTTTCTGCGATATTAGCATTTGCCATGACGGTTGTGAATCACTATTTCATGATTATGTTCGTTACTTTCTTTATTTTCGTCGGTTTCGATTTAATCCGTCCAGCAATCACTTCGTATTTATCGAAAATCGCAGGCAATGAACAAGGATTCGTCGGTGGTATGAACTCCATGTTTACAAGTCTCGGTAATATTGTCGGTCCTATTTTAGGCGGGATGCTATTTGATGAAAACTTTAACTTTCCTTACTACTTTGCGGCAATCGTCCTTGCAATTGGTGTTGTTCTCACACTATTTTGGAAAAAACCAAAGCATATTAAATTTTAAACTAGGTGTTACTATTCGCAATTGGGCGGTTATCCCGGGTTAATATTAACCTTTATAGACCTTTTCATTGCTTTTATCGACCCTTTTCACAATTTTATCGACCCTATCGACCATTTTATCGCTTAAACATAAAAAAACCGTTTACGAAAATCACTCGTAAACGGTTTTTATGTTATTCTGCTGTTTCAGCTACTTGGTCAAATTGAAGGCCTGTAATATGTACATTCACTTCAGCAGTTTCAAGTGCTGTCATGTTATAAATTGCATGGCGAATTTGCGTTTGCACATCTTTTGCTACTTTTGGAATGGAGAATCCGTATTTTACTGTACAAAAAACATCAATTGAAATTTCCCCTTTATCTGTAACACCTGATTTAATGCCTTTATTGTGTACTTTTTTACCAAAGCGTTCTACAACGCCAGTTGCAATGTTGCCACGAGTTGCCGCTACACCTTCTACTTCACTTACCGCTATACCTGCAACTATTTCGATTACATCTGCCGCAACTTCAATTTTCCCCAATTCCTCTTTACCAGATGGTGTTGGTTGTACAAAAGATTGTCCTACTTTTTCAGCCATGTCAATCATCCTCTCTCTTACACATTACACGAAATGTTTTTGTATGCTCATTATACTATAAATAGCTTCACATTGCGTTACAAAGCCGCTATATTTCCACCAAAATAAAAGGCTATGTAAGGTTCATCGTCAATAAATTCAAATTCATGGTGAATAAATCTCAAAAGAGAGTCAATAAATACTAAAATATGGTCAATAAAACAGCAAAGTTGTCCAATAATGAAAGTAGAACCCCAAAATCTAGCGCTGCCACACGAAAAAGCGAAGAAATCACTTAAGATTTCTTCGCTCATCGATAAAACGTTTATTTTTTAGCAGCTAATACGTCGTTTTCTTCTAGGAATTTCGTGTTGAATTTCGCAGATTTGAATACGTCGTTGTTCATTAGTGCTTCGTGGAAAGGAATTGTCGTGTTTATCCCCGGTCCAGATACTTCAAACTCACTAAGTGCACGATTCATTTTTGCAATTGCTTCGTCACGCGTATCCGCATGAACAATTAGCTTAGCTACCATTGAATCGTAGTAAGGTGGGATTGTATAGCCTGCATAAACAGCAGAGTCCACACGTACACCATAACCACCTGGTACTACATAAGTATCTACTGTACCAGCTGACGGCATAAAGTTTTTGTATGCGTTTTCAGCGTTGATACGGCATTCGATTGCCCAACCATTTAATTTAATATCTTCTTGTGCGAAAGGAAGTTTCTCACCAGAAGCAATTTTCAGTTGTTGCTGAACAAGATCGACACCAGAAATCATTTCTGTTACTGGGTGTTCCACTTGAATTCGCGTATTCATTTCCATGAAGTAAAATCTATCTTCTTGATAGTCATAGATGAACTCGATTGTACCAGCACCTTCATAGTTACATGCTTGTGCTGCTTTAACCGCTGCTGCACCCATTTCAGCGCGACGTTCAGGAGTTAGTGCAGGAGACGGAGCTTCCTCTACTAATTTCTGCATACGACGCTGAACTGTACAGTCACGTTCGCCTAAGTGTACTACATTACCATATCCATCCGCTAAAACTTGGATTTCACAGTGACGGAAGTACTCGATGAATTTCTCTAAATATACGCCCGGGTTACCGAATGCTGCAGCAGCCTCTTTTTGCGTAATTTCGATCCCTTTAATAAGGTCTTCTTCAGTACGTGCTACACGAATACCTTTACCACCACCACCAGCAGTTGCTTTGATGATTACTGGGTAGCCGATTTTCGCAGCCCATTCACGACCAGTTTCGATATCCGGTACGATACCAGTACCCGGAACTAGTGGAACGTTTGCAGCTTCCATCGTTGTACGTGCAACATCTTTAATTCCCATGATGAAGGACCGATGAACTTAATGCCAGCATTTTCACAAGCCTCAGCGAAATCTGCATTTTCAGATACAAAGCCATAACCAGGATGGATACCATCTGCACCTGTTTTTTGCGCTACGCCAAGTAGAGCTGGAAAACTAAGGTAAGAATCTTTCGACAATTTAGGGCCGATGCAATAAGCTTCGTCCGCTAATTTTACATGTAAAGCATTTGCATCTGCTTCAGAATATACCGCAACAGATTTAATGCCTAGCTCTTTACAAGCACGAATAATACGCACAGCGATTTCGCCGCGGTTTGCTATTAACACTTTTTTCATTGTAGTATGCACTCCTTACTCAGCTTTTACAAGGAATAATGGTTGACCGTATTCAACTAGTTCGCCATCTTTTACAAGAATTTCAACGATTTCGCCTTTAACTTCTGCTTCGATTTCATTGAATAATTTCATCGCTTCTACGATAGATACGATTGTCTCTTCATCAACTTTATCGCCAACTTGTACATATGCTGGTGATTCTGGGTTTGGAGCCGCATAGAAAGTACCAACCATTGGAGATACAATTTTGTGTAGTGATGCATCATTATTAACTGGTGCGGATGCTACTATTTGCTCTTCAGCTTTTACTGGTGCTGCTACAGGTGCTACTTGTTGTACAACAGGTGCTGCTACTTCTTTTTTAGGTGCTACAACGTCAGTGACAATGCCACCGTTCTTTTTCAATTTAACTTTCGCGCCTTCAACTTCGTATACAAACTCGTCGATTGAAGATGAATCTACCAATTTAATAATTTCACGGATTTCTTGAATTTTAAACATTTCTAACTCTCCTTAATAAATATAATCTATTACAAACACTATTCTATAGTTTTTCCGAACAATTTGAAATAGTAATATGAAATTTAAGTAAATATAAACAAAAAAAAAGGCTTTCGCCCACTGAACGAAAGCAATTGTATTTTCACTGATATATAACACGCCACTTCAAATAGTTAGAAAATTACTTTTATTCAATAAAATCAATTACTATTTGATTTGAAATTAACATTTACATCTTTCGCAGTTTCCAACTCTGTTTTTACAAGATAAATAATATCATTCGCTTTTGCTTTAGAATATTCCTCTGACATAACCGTTACAGAAACTTTCTGCCCTTCTGCACGTACAAAGGCATCTGAATATCCTAGTGCTTTTACAAGCATTTCGAGCATCGCTTCTTCTGTATCCTGTTTAATAAGCGCATCTATTTCATTATATGCCTTATTCTTCTCTTCAACAGTATGACTTTCAGAACCTATTTTTGCTTCTAGCTGCTGACGTAGCTCGCTTCTTGCATTCGTTTTTTCCATACGCATTTCTTCAAATAGATGACTAGGTGATGAAACCTCTTTCTTTTCACCTTTTGAGCTATCCCCCGTCAGACCACTAATAGAAGTTTCTTTTAATGTATCATCAGAAAAAAGTGTAAACCCGTTAAAGTTTTTCGCTGGATCCACTAAATAATAAACTGAAATCACAGCAGCTAAACTTAATAATGTCATAAACCAAACCGTTCTTCTTCGCACACGCATCCATACTCCCCCTTATTTTTCCATTGGTACGATAACAATACGATGAATCGGCAATTGCATGACTTGGCTAACGATTTTACGTATTTCGTTTTGAATGTAAATATCCTCAGCCCCTTCAGATACAACGAGTAAACCCGTAATGTTATTTTCGACTTGACTGGAACCTTTAAAATATTGACTAAACATGTTTGCTTCATCTGCACTTTCACTGAGCTGTCCATAATAAAAGTAAACTTTGACCTTCCCAACGCCGTCCATAGCCTGCAATGTTTGCTCTAATTTCTCTTCGTGTGTAAATGTAGTTTGCTGTTTTTCATTTGATTTTGATTGACTTGTCGGAAGAACAATGAAAAGCATCACGGAGGCGGCAATTAGCATCATAACCAAAAATGGAGTTGTTTTTTTTCGAGCCTTTTCCACATCACTTATTCGTTGCCTCCCTTCCTCTTTTCTATTTCAAGTGTATGTACGCTTGTTTCTCACTATGAATTGATAAATGGTAACTTTAAAAGTATTTGTAAAAATATCAAAGTGATAATCAACCTCGTCAAAGCAATCATCTTTTTGTCTTCCGTGATAAATAAGAAGCATTGGCAAATAAATAATAGTCCAATTAAAGTTAGCATCTTATTTTCCTCCTCCAGTTGCGAGCTGCACAAAAAGGATTAGGAAGAAACATGTGAAAATAAATGAAAAAGCAATGAGAAAGGATACCGCGCACAAAGTGAACAAAGATTTACTGATTTGATCGAGCAACGTACAAATGTCCTGATAGGCAATAGGCTCTAATACCGCCGCTAATAATTTCAATGCGTACGCACTAAATATTAATTGCACTGTTGGGACGAACGCGACAACGACTACAGAAATAAATGCACTAAAGCTTACCCATGAACTAGAAAATAATTGAATATGTTGAAACATTGAAAAACTATCTACAATAAAAGAACCAACTAATGGAATATTTTGTTCGATTAACTTTTTTATTGGTTCTGTTACAGCACGATCCATCGTAAAAAACGCAACACTGCTTGCTGACATTAAAATGATATAACCTACTACCGAAGCCGAAACAACACTCGTAATCGTAAATCGAATTAACTCAGCAATTCTCACAAATGAAATTTCTTTATTAATAGCACTGGCAACATCGAAAAGAATGGCAATCAAAATACCTGGAATAAGCCATTTACTACTAACAATCGTTAATACTTGTACAAAAAAGAGAAGAATCGGTTGCCATGAAGCAATAGCCATGACACTACTCGACAGTAAAAAACTCGATGTAATGAGTGGATAAAACGCCATAAACAAATGAGACAATCCGGAAGCAATTTCATCAATTAAAGCAAAAGAATCTACAACGATGGGACCTACTGTTGCAAATACGATAAATAAAAAGAAAAGTCTTGTCCCCATCTCAAACCGCGGTATAAAAATATCAATGATCAAAAGTAATACTACGTAGCTACATAAAATGAGCGTGGTCCTCAGCAACGTATGAAAGGGATCTGCTATCCATGAAATGATTTGATCGATCAAAGTATTCGCCCCTCAGTTAAGCCGTTGTAAAATGACTGATACTTCTTTTAGCACATCGATGAACTGCTTTAACCAATAGCTGACAATAAGTATTTTCACGGCACTAAACATTAGTTCAGCAATCGCTGCATACTCATTTTCTTCCAAAAGGGTATAAAGTAGCTGACCAAAGTAAAATAGTACAGCGCTAACAATCATTGCTTTTGCATGCGGCATATAGTCGAAGATGCCTATTAATTGTTTAACAAATGGCATTAAAAGAGTTGAAAAAAGCATGCTCATCAGTAAAAAATAGAACATCACGCTAATGAGTGAATGTAGTGGTGCTATCACTTCTTTGATTAACATCAATAGGAGCAACATAATAACGGCGATGATGACAATCGTCATCTACTTCACCCCGAAGAGGTTAGCCATTGGAAGAATGTTAGAATATCACTGAAAAACAGTCTTAAAAAACGCAATAACTCAGCTGTCATATACAAATAAGCAATGAAAAATAAAAAAAATGAAAATTCTTTTTTACCGGATTGTTCAAAAAAAACATGAAGAAGCGCTACAACTAGTCCAACACCTGCAACCCTTAATATATCTTGTAACTCCACCTTTACGCCCCCTCGTGTAGAGCATTATATGAGGCATAACAAAAAAAAATGACTTCTAAACGAGATGTTTAGAAATCATTTTTAAATATTAAGTAAGTGCAGCTACAATTTCCTTTACCGTTCCTACTTTTGCTAGATGGCTACGCTCGCCCATCCAATGAGAGGCATACTCAGCATTTTTCTTTTTCGCGCTCTCTTTGCGAATAGCTAGTGTTAAATGATGCTGAAGTGGATAAGGCGCTACAACCGCATTTTCCATACGCTCAGTAAAAGCATTGACTAATCCTCGTGCTGGTTTACCCGTAAATGCACGAGTAATTGTTGTCCCCTTTTTATTCGAGTTTAAAATAGCCGTCTTATACATGTCGTTTATCTCACACTCTTCAGCCAACAACAACGTCGTACCGATTTGCACTGCTACCGCGCCTAATGTAAGTTCTTGCTCGATGTCCTCTTTCGTCGCTATTCCTCCAGCTGAAATAACAGGGATTCCGAGGTTATTCACAACTAGCTTCAATAATTGCTGTCTTGGAATCAGCTCCATTGGTTCGATGAAATAGCCGCGATGTCCCCCTGCCTCACTACCTTGTAAAACAACAGCATCTAACCCCATCGATTCCACTTGCTTCGCTTCAGCTAAAGTTGTCGCAGTACCAATCAAGTACACGCCATTCGCTTTTAAGCGCGCAATAACAGCTGCATCAGGAATACCAAATGTAAACGAACAAATTTGCACTTGTTCATCGATTACCGCTTGAACTTGTCCATCAAATACTTCATTTGACATGACACGCTGTACTTTTGGGATATTTAGTTCTTCATAAAATGGCTCAAGTTCCATTCTTGCATTTTGTAACGTATCAATATCAATACGCGCCTCTTCCTGTACAAATAAATTGACGGAAAATGGCTTTGACGTAAGCTTCTTTACATTTTGAATAAATTGCTTCGTTTGAGCACCGTCCAAATAGCCTGCACCAATCGACCCCAGTATGCCTGCCTCAGCACAAGTTGCAACAAACTTTGGTGTTGTCACACCAGCCATCGGTGCTTGAATAATTGGATGCTGAATTCCAAACGCTTCTAACATATGGATCCCCCCTTTTATTTGAATTTTATTTCTAACGATGAATAACAATACATTTAGCTGTGTTGATTAACCTATTTAAAGGGAAGTAACAACCAATAGGGCCTTTATTTATTCATCGGCATCCAAAACCATATATTTACATGAAAATAGTAGAAGGTTCAACATCAAGTACTACTTAGCAGCTTTTTGGGATGGTGAGTCTACTCAAAAGCATTTTCATCAACAAAATTCCCTACTGAAAAAATAGTCCGGAAAAATTTGTGTATACCGTATTCTATTCTACACTTCTATCAGCGCTTTCCCACTTTCTATCAGCGGTGCGAATACATAGACATCCATAAAAAATTACGCTGTCTAATTTCCCTAAAAAAAAGCTGCGCAATAAGTCATTTCTGACTCATTGAACAGCTTTTGTGTAATAAATTACGCGCGAGAAACGTATGAAGAATCTGTTGTATTAATAATTAAAATATCGCCTTGGTTAACGAAGAATGGTACTTGAACTGTTAGGCCTGTTTGAAGTGTTGCAGGTTTTGTACCACCTGAAGCTGTATCACCTTTAATACCTGGTTCTGTTTCAGTTACTTCTAATTCAACAGTGTTTGGTAATTCTACTCCTAGCATTTCACCTTGGAATGATTGGATGTGTACTTCCATATTCTCTTTTAGGAATTTTAGCTCATACTCAATTGTAGATGCTGCTAATTCTGATTGATCATATGATTCCATATCCATGAATACATGCTCGTCACCTTGTGCATATAAATATTGCATTTTGCGATTGTCGATTTGTGCTTTTTCAACTTTCTCACCCGCGCGGAAAGTTTTTTCTTGTACGTTGCCATTACGTAAGTTACGTAATTTTGAACGTACGAATGCAGCACCTTTACCTGGTTTTACGTGTTGGAATTCCATCACGCGGTATAATTGGCCGTCAACAAGAATTGTTAGACCTGTACGAAAATCGTTTACTGAAATCATTATTATTCCTCCATTTATAAGATGATTAGTTCTTTTGTCGAATGTGTCAGTAGTTTATTACCTGCTTCGGTAATTAAAATATCGTCCTCAATACGAACGCCACCAATACCTGGCAAATAAACACCTGGTTCAATCGTCACAGTCATACCTGGTTCAAGTACTGTTTCAGAGCGGAATGATAGCCCAGGTCCCTCATGTACTTCAAGACCAATACCGTGTCCAAGTGAATGACCGAATGCCTCACCATAACCTTTTTCTTTTAAGTAATTACGTGCAATTGCATCCGCTTCAATTCCTGTTAAGCCAGGACCAACCTTTTCTACTGCTAATAGTTGAGAAGCTAATACTGCATTGTACATATCTACCAATTTCTCAGATGGATCGCCCACTGCAACTGTACGAGTAATATCTGAAATATATCCATTATACAACGCACCATAGTCTAAAGTCACAAAATCACCTTTTTCGATGACTTTATTCGTTGCAACACCATGTGGCAATGCTGAGCGAAGACCAGACGCTACAATAATATCAAACGAAGAGGATGTTGCACCTTGCTTCCTCATGAAAAATTCTAGCTCATTCGAAACATCTAGCTCCGTTTTCCCTGGCTTTATATAATCTAAAATATGTGTAAAGGCGTGATCAGCGATTTCACACGCAACCTTAATAATATTAATCTCTTGTTCCGTCTTAATCAAGCGAATTTTTTCAATTAGTCCAGAAACAGGTATTAAATCAGCCTTCACCTGCGCTTTATAAAGCTCAAAAGTGCCATAACTCATGGAATCCTTTTCAAATCCGAGCGTTTTCACGCCCATTGCTTTCACCTGTGTAGCGACCTCTTCAACGATCGATGCACCATGCTTTGCAATACGATAATGTTCAATTTGTTCCGCTGCTTGCTCCGTGTAACGGAAATCTGTAATGAACACTGCATCATTTTGCGTCACAATCGCGACACCTGCTGACCCTGTAAAACCAGTCATATATCGACGACTAAAGTCATTTGTCAGTAAAATCGCATCGATCTTGTTCTCTTGTAGAGCTAAACGTAGTTTCTGTAACTTCAGCATATCATTTCTCCCTCTCTACAAATGTTCGTAGTGCCAATTCATAGCCCAATGTGCCAAGTCCACAAATTTGACCAACACATGCTGGTGCAAGATACGAATGATGGCGGAAAGCTTCACGTTTATGGATATTAGAAATATGTACTTCAATTACTGGCACAGTCACACCAGCAATTGCGTCATGCAGAGCAACACTTGTATGCGTATAAGCAGCTGGATTGAAAATAATGCCGTCTACGCCTGTATCTTCTGCCTCATGCACCCAATCGACCAATTCTCCCTCATGATTCGATTGACGAAAATCTACTGTTGCTCCTAACTCAACACCAAGCTTCTCGAGCTTTACCTTTACATCTGCTAGCGTTTCAAAACCATATATTTCAGGTTCTCTTTTGCCAAGTCTATTTAAGTTTGGCCCATTTAGACACATTAACTTCACGCTCATTCTCCTTCGCCTTTTGTACTGCTCTTATTTTATCACACACTGTTTATACATCAACTATTTCCCGATGCGCCAGTTGTTCCTGTTTGTGATAAACGGCAGTCTGAATAATAAAGCGAAGTAAACAAATGACCGTCACCATAAATGGAATCGACAACTTTTTAAATGAAGACACTTGCAAAGGCAAATCAAGCACATACCATTCTAAAGTAATCGTCAAAACGAAACCGATAAGAAATGACGTGACAGCTGCTGGCACAAAATATGCATATTGCATGACTAAATACATAATCATCGCAATGCAAAATAAGATGATTATTAAAAAGAACCATTTAAACAAACCCGAGCTTTCATTAAATAAAACAGTCTTTTTATAAAAACCAACTGGATTCCATTTAATTAAATGAAAAAAATTTAATCCCTTTAATGCAAAGCCCATAAATAACGCACTAACAATGGCTGTAATCGCTGCTATTTTCATTCATAATCTCTCCTTTTTTCGCTCATCCAAACAAACTTTTTTATTTTGTTACCCCTTCAGTTTAGTCACGATCAAAATTTGCTATGCAATCCCCTAGAGGTTTTTTCAAAAATTTAGTACAATGAGACAGTTAAAATATTTAAAATATTATAGAGAGTGGTGTAGACCTTGAGCAATCCAACACCTGTTTACGGGGGACAAGCACAATTAGAAGGTGTGATGTTCGGAGGAAAGGAACATACGATTACTGCCATTCGCCGTAACGATGATTCCATCGATTATTTTCATTACAAAAAAGTACAAAAACCTTTTTTTCAAAAACTCAAAAAAATCCCATTTGTACGTGGCGTTATTGCACTGATTGAATCAGCCGGAGTTGGTTCACGCCATATGCAATTTTCCGGAGACCGCTATGATGTGACGCCTGGTGAAGAAGAAGAAAATGTAGAAGAGGGTTCCAAATTACAAATGATTCTAGGTGTTGCCGTTGTCGGTGTCCTATCATTTTTATTCGGTAAATTTGCATTCACGTTAATTCCAGTCTTTTTAGCCGAGCTTTTTTCAAAGTGGGTTCCTGGAAAAACAGGTCAAATTTTACTTGAAAGTAGTTTTAAACTTATTTTCCTGTTGCTGTATCTATACATTATCTCCTTAACACCAATTATTAAACGTGTCTTCCAGTATCATGGCGCTGAACATAAAGTAATTAACTGCCATGAATCCGGTATGGAAGTCACTGTTGAAAACGTACAAGCGCAATCTCGCTTACACTATCGTTGTGGTAGTAGCTTTATATTATTTACGGTGATCGTCGGCATGTTCGTCTATTTCTTAGTACCAACAGATCCATTTTGGCTACGTATCGTCAACCGCATCTTATTAATTCCAGTCGTGCTTGGTATTTCATTTGAAGTGTTACAGGCAACGAACGCTTGTCGAAATGTTCCTGTGTTACGCTTTTTAGGCTATCCCGGCTTATGGCTACAATTACTAACAACAAAAGAGCCGAAAGACGATCAAGTCGAAGTGGCCATCGCTTCTTTCAATAAATTGCTAGCAGTAGAGAAGCAACCTAAAATTGCTATGGAGTTAAATCACGAGTAACAACCGCACGAAGATAACTACCTTCGAAAATATTCAAAAAAGTGTCTATCCGTCATATTCGACGAGATAGACACTTTTTAATTATTTTATAGACCGCATTTTAACTGTGCGCCACAGTTTGTACATGTGTTACAGCCACCCATTTCTTCAACTGTCCCTTTACGGCACACTGGGCATGTATTCCCTACATCAGAACCGACAACTGTAGTTGAACCTAATGCTTGAATCGTGTCGACTAATACGACTGGACGTGCTGCATGCTCTTCTACTAAGTCTTCTTCAAATGATAACTGATCCATATCATTTTCTTCAGCTTTTAAAGTTAATACTTGTGAATCACGACTTCCGTCTACATACACAGTACCACCTTTGGCACCGCCCTTATAAAGACGCTCGTACACTTTTTCTACTTGTTCAACAGTGTACCCTCTTGGTGCGTTCACTGTTTTTGAAATAGAAGAATCAATCCATTTTTGGATAATACATTGCACATCTGCATGCGCCTCTGGTTTTAATTGCATGGAAGAAATGAACCACTCTGGCAGCTCATCTGGACTTATTTCCGGGTGCTTGTCCAAATATTCTTGTACAATTTCAGCCTTCACTTCGATGAATTTCCCTAAGCGACCTGAACGATAGTACGTGAATGAGAAATATGGCTCAAGACCTGTCGCTACGCCAACCATCGTCCCTGTAGAACCTGTTGGCGCTACTGTTAGAAGATGTGAGTTACGAATACCTGTTGCTAAAATTTGCTCTTTCACATGTGCAGGCATATTTTGCATGAAGCCTGTTTCTGTAAATGCTTTACGTAAACGAGCCGTTTCTTCATCCGTTGCACCTACAAGGAATGGGAAGCTTCCGCGTTCTTTAGCAAGCGCTGTTGAAGCCTCATAAGCAGTCTCTGCAATCGTCTTGAAGATTTCATCAACTAGCGCATTACCGCCTTCTGAACCATACTCTTGCTCACAATAAATAAGTAAATCTGCTAATCCCATTACCCCAAGACCAACTCGGCGTTCACCAAGTGCTTGTACACGGTTTTCTTCAAGGAAGTAAGGTGTTGCATCAATAACATTATCTTGCATACGTACACCAACACGCACTGTTTCACGTAATGCTTCAAAATCAATTGTTTTATCATCTTTTATCGCAAATTGCGCTAAGTTTACAGCAGCTAAATTACACACTGAATATGGTGCAAGTGGTTGTTCTCCACACGGGTTTGTTGCAACTACTTGTTGCCCATAAGCTTTGGCATTTGTCATTTCATTCGCATTATCGATGAAGAAAATACCTGGTTCTGCTGAGTATGTTGCACAAACATTGACTAAGTTCCATAACTCTTTTGCTTTAATTGTGCGATAAGTGCGCACTTTATAGCCCATTTTCTCCCACTCACGAACATCACCAATTTTGTGCCATTCGCTATTGTAGAAAGCCATTTCCTCTTTTGTATAATCTTCTACAGCCGGGAAACGCAGTTCAAAATCTTCGTCATTTTCAACAGCTTTCATAAAATCATCAGTCAATGTAACAGAAATATTTGCCCCTGTTAAAAACTCTGAATTATGCACTGTATATGTGCCGCCATCGCGTAATTTGTTCTCAGCTTCGCGAATGATTGACTCATCAAACCCACCGAATCCAGCAATATTTTTATAATTTACTATGCCTTGATACATCGCTTCATCTTGCTGCGATAAAGGCTTGAAGTTTAATTTTTCTTTAGCTAATCGAATAATCGATTCATCCGCCGTATTTTCGATTAAGTAACGTAAAATACGTGGGTTTTGCATTTTAGAAATAATGAATTCCACGATATCTGGATGCCAATCTGCCAGCATAATCATCTGAGCCAATTCTTGCGCGGGTTCGCAACACCCACTCTCTATGTCACCATAGAAGTTGAGACCATATCTTACATCTAATTGATGTCCTCGCACTTCGGAGTGGCTTCACTCCTACTCTACTCGCTTCCGCTTTCTCAGCGTGCTTTCGATGGTCGTTGAACCTTCCTCATTTTCAAGAGGCTTGGCTGCTGATTGTCTTTATCCCACTACTATTTTCAAGCATTCACGCTTACCGTTTCCAGTTACGTTGTAGCTAGTAGTGCATTTATAATGCGCTTTTTAACATTTTCAAAATCATTGACAATTTCATCTTCCCAAAAACGAAGTAGTGTAAAACCACATACTAGGCAAAGTTGAGATTGTTTCGCATCATAAACTTCCATATTTCCCACCCCGATTAAAGTGTTCATATTTCCGTTAAAGAGTTTCCAGCAATTCACGAGGTTTGTTTACGCAGAAGCACTTAGATTATGCTTACCTCTGCGGCTACCACCTTGTTCCACAAGATGAGTTAGCTTAGCAATATCATCAAGCCATGATACAGAACCTGACGATTTACCGTTAACACCACGAGCTAATGTGTTACGTGGACGAAGCGTTGAACCATTTGTACCAACACCGCCACCACGACTCATAATTTCCATTACTTGTTTACGGTGGTCACTAATACCTTCGCGTGAATCCGCTACAAAAGGCATTACGTAACAGTTAAAGAATGTTACGTCTGTTTCTGAACCCGCTCCGTAAATAACTCGTCCAGCTGGAATGAATTTCAATGACACTAATTGATCATAAAACTTTTCAAACCACTCTTGGCGCTTTTCTGCTGTTTTTTCTACAGAAGCAAGTCCTGTAGCATTACGCTTTGCAATTTGTTCATAATAAATTTCTAGAGGCTTTTCTAACACTTCAATAGAACGTGTAATGACCCCTGTTTCTTGCTCTTTCGGGTCATCCAAAACACTACGGTAATCTTCGTCAATTAAAATATCAGCTGTTTTTGCTTCAGCATTAATTTTTTGAATTGTACCAAGACCACGAGCAGGGAATTTCGGATCAGCCTTTACTGTTAAAACGACAAAATCGCCTGCTTTTAATGTTTTCTTTTCAGTATCTTTAAAAGAATAACGGTCGATCATGACAAGTCTTGATACACCTTTATGTGTGATATGCATGTCTGGTGTAACCGGGTGCACTTGCGGAAATTTCTCGATATCTTTGTTTAACTGTTTCATTTGTTCTGCTAATTCGGGTTGATGATTCGTAATTACCATCATTTAGCCTCCCTTATATATTGTTGTTACAAACTAAATACACAATACGCAGTGAAGGTAAACACTACATATTGTGTATTGCTCTTTAAAAAAGATACTATATATGGTTTTTTATTTCAACTCTTGCTTTTTCCAAAAGCTTCATATTTGCTTAAATATCAATGTTTTAAGGTGAAAAAAAATTTTTCGCTTACATTATAAGCTCACTTTTTAAAATTCCACTCATCATTTGCATATTTTTTTTCTTCAATCGACGCAACATATTTTAATTGCTCCTCAGAAAGTGTAAAGGGTTTTAGCTCAATTTGCAATGATTTAGCAAAACCTTCACTAAATGCTTTCACACATTGCTCGATTGTCACCGGTACTTTTACTAAACTATTAATCGAGACAGCTTTCTCAGGTAATTTTTTTCGCATGCGCTCTTTTACTTCCTCTGAAGAAAAGTTAAAAACAGATAATAATTTCTCTTCATCCAAATCAAGTAAGATAGCACCATGCTGTAATATAACACCTTTTTGCCGCGTTTGCGCACTTCCTGCAACCTTTTTACCTTCAACAACTAATTCATACCAACTCGGTGCATCAAAACAAACAGCGCTTTTCGGATTTTTCAAATCAGCTCTTTTTTCCTCTGTATCAGGTACACTAAAGTAGGCATCCATACCTAATTTTTTAAAGCCTTCTAACAATCCTTCGCTTAACACACGGTAGGCTTCAGTTACTGTTTCAGGCATATCCGGATACGCTTCAGAAACGATGATGCTGTACGTTAGCTCATGTTCATGTAAAACTGCTCGTCCTCCTGTTGGGCGACGCACAAAGCCCATTCCTTGCGCTTTAACAGCAGCAAGATCAATATCTTTCTCCACACGTTGGAAATACCCAATCGACACTGTAGCTGGCTCCCATTCATAAAAACGAATAACCGGAGGAATTAACCCTTCACTATGCCAATCAAGTAACGCTTCATCTAACGCCATATTAAAAGAAGGACTGCATTTGCCTGAATTTAAAAAATACCAATTTTTCATGACTTCATCTCCTAAAATTTATGTATCATTGTATTTATTTTCTCTAAATCCCCGTGTAACCTATTTAATTTTAGCAAACTGATTGGACTATCGCTACTGCATCTTTTATAATAGTAAGGAAGATAGAAAGGGGTAAGAACATATTGGCAATTCTATACACAATTGGTGTTATCGCAGTTGTATTAATCGCTTACATTGCGATCAGCGCACTACGCCTAAAAAAAGCAGTAACAAACTTAACACAAGATCAATTCATTGAGGGCTATCGTAAAGCGCAACTAATCGATGTGCGCGAGCAAAAAGATTTTGAAGTTGGGCATATTTTAGGGGCACGTAACATCCCTTCAACGGCATTTCGTCAACGTTTTAAAGAAGTGCGTCCTGATTTACCAGTATACCTTTACTGCCAAAACACAGGCCGTAGCGCACGTGCTGCGTTATACTTAAAAAAACGTGGCTACGATAAAATTTACCAGCTTGAAGGCGGCTTCAAAGGCTGGACTGGTAAAATAAAATCAAAAAAATAACACGTGAAAAGCTAGCACCTATATATAGATGCTAGCTTTTTTTCTGAAGTAAAAATCAGAGTTTCTTCCATTATATATGAGTTGTCTAACGACTAACCTATTTGACTATTTTTTCATAACAATCTGTATCCATCTGAAACTACGTTGTTTTGCTATTTTCATCTGTATGGTTTACCCGTACAGACAGATTCAAGTTGTCGTAAATGTACTTCTCAGTAGCCCCTAATACCTGCTATTCAACGAAAGGTGTTTTTTGATTATCTCATGTTATTAGGTCAGTATGCTGCGTTTCTCTAACGCCGCTGTTTACTCCCTGTTCTTTTGAAAATATTTAGCGAACTCGAACCTAGTCCATTTATATTTCCTCGAACTATTTCCCTCGTTTTTTTATTCTAAAATACAGTTTCCAACATTCGATAATATATGTATAATACAATTATATTTAGTTCATTAATTACATTAAAGGAGTATAATGGATAAATGGAAAATTTCTATTCACCTAGCTTAACAGGTAAGAACGTAGGAAGAACGAAAAGCTTTGAAGTTAGTAGTTTATTTATCGTCGCCATTATTGGTGGACTTATTGCAGTTTCCGTTTTAGGAATTCTAAATGCAAAATATCTAAAACTAGAAAAAAAAAACATACTGTTATTAACATTTATCTGTATTGTACTTATATTTTTCAATGTTGGAACTTATGCAATCGCAACGCAATTCATAGAATATAACTTAGGAATTGGTAGATTTTTTGCAACAGTATGCTTTTTTACCTTCTTCGCATTTCTAAATAGGCCTTATAAAGAGCATTTAGCAGTTGGTGGAGAAACAAAATCATTATATCGACCAGGATTGATTTGGTGTATAATCTCAATTTTTATTGATGGATTTATTAGAAATGATATCTTGGCACTTTAGGAAAGGGGATGAATGGAGATGAACCCATACGAAGAAATATCCCTTGAGGTTATCGAGCATTATTTGAATACTGGAAAATACAACGAAGTAATTGAACTTGTAAAAGAACAAATTCCAAGTGATATTAACAATTGTGCTCTGTGGTATATGTTGGGGTATAGCCATTATGCTATAGGCAAATATGATGAAGCTATAGAACAATTACACGAAGCAATAAATTTAGGTTACGATGTTCAAGTTGTTTTTCCTGTTCTAGGACATCTCTTTATGGAAACAGAGCAATGGCAAGAAGCTGAGGCCTTCTTTCTTGAAGTACTGCGCTTAAATCCATCCAATGCAGATACGCATGCTAGTTATGCTAAATTAATGAGAATAACAGGACATCGAAAAAAATCCAAATTTTTCATAGAAAAAGCAATGGAATTAAATTCGGAAAGCATACATGTTTTACGTAACTATTTTACGCTAGAAGGCCTTAGTGGTAATAAAAAACAACGTATTCTTGCTCTTCAACAATATATGAATTCTGCAGACAGTGAGTTAGCAAAATTACTAAAGCTCGGCTGGAATGCTTCATTACAACATAAAGAGAAAGAGGCTAAAGAGTATTATAGACAAGCATTTTTATTAACCCCAGAAGACAAGGCTCTTTTTTCGATACTAGAAGGAATGGAAATTTCAGCACATCCACTATTAGGACCTAATCGAATAATAAATCGCATGGGAGGAATAGTTGTTGTTTGGATAACAATGCTTTTAGCTATTTTCCCTCTAGAATTATTTGGCCTCGAGAGTTTAATTAATCCATTCTTACAACTGTTACTATTTATAACATTATATATTTTCATTTCAATTCCATTAGTGAAAGGATTAGAAAGAATAAAAAACTATAGACATCGGTAAAATCCAATGGTCACAACAAAAGGTAAATAATCACATTCTCTTCTGCACTCAAACAGCTGATATTCTGCTAACCATAAAGGGATCAACGTTCTTTTCTTCTAATAAGTCCTCAAACTTCTCCGTTCCATTTTCCACAAAATATTCGTACTCCGACTGTGAAATAAAAAACGCTAATAACATTCTTCCATCTTTCTCTTTAGTCTCAGTACGAACCTCACTATATTTCTTTGGGAAAGCGAATGGTTCTGTAAAGTAAATTGCACTTTTATCGTAATTTTGAACAAATGTCTTATCAATACTTTCAATACCACATATCGCTATTCCTCTTCCTATTTCCATTTGATTACCGATACAATAAAATAACGCATTTGCAAGAATTTTTCCCATACTATTAAATGTTGCATCAACTACCATTGAAACCTCAACATTATCACCTACTATTTCCTCATAATTACTAAATCCAAGTGTATTATAAACTAAACATTCTTCAAATACATTTTCATACTTTAAAATTTGTATACTTGGCATTTCTTCATTATTTTTAAACACTTCTTGGTCAACTGGTTCCCCTAAAAACTTATTGTAATGGTCATAGTAAAGTTCTCCATAGTTAATCATCTTTTTTACTCCTTTATACACACCTGTAAATTCTTCCACTCGTCCATAAACATCAAGCCCAGCTGCCCAAACCTTATGACCTTCTCCATCAAAGGCTTCGACAGGTGTTCCGAGATAGTCGCTAATAATACTGTAATTACCTTCACTCGTGATTTTAGCTGAAGGGACAAACCCATCATTAAACACCCATGTGACTAGATTATCTGGTATTTCTGAGTTGTTCTGCGAAGAATCCTCAACTACACTTTCGGATTTTTCTGAATTATCGTTCAAGAAATACTCATGTAGAATCGTATTTCCATCCCATACGAATTGTATTGTTTTTTCGTCAGAATGCTTCTCAATTCGTCTACCTAGCGAGTCATACTTAAAAGTAACTTCTGTGTTGTCTGGTTTGATGACCTTCGACATCATTCCATTGCCGTTATATTCATACTTCCACGTAGCGCCATTCTTTTCCTCTTTCTGAACAAGATTACCTTCATCATCATAAGAGAATGTTGCTTCTGTCGTTTCAAGTAATCTACTGCCGGCACCATAGACACGATCTTTATTTTCTTTCGTTTCATACAAATTCCCGACTTCATCGACATTACGGTGTAAGAAATCAAATTGACCGCCTTGATTGGACCAGACAAGGTTGCTAAATTCATCATAGCCATAGGTAGTTCGTACACCTGTTAACTCATTTACCATGCTTTTTAATCGATGATTGACATCCCAATTATACACACGTCTTCGTGTATGACGATTTTGACTACTTATTCGGTGCTGTGTCGGTCTACCTGTTACATCATACTGCCATTTGCTGATGACATCTCCGGGTAAGATTCTCTCAATCTCTTGTCCGAGTTCATTGTACTGCATTGCAACTGTCCACTGAGCTTGATCTGCGCGAGAAGCAGTGATATCCGACACATTTCCCATTTCATTTCGAGTGACATCAATTAGTGCACCTAAGCTACTCGTAATCTGTGAACGATTGCCTAATTCATCATAACTACTGGCAATCCTCAGGAAAGACATAATATGAGATTTCTATTTTGGCATTAATGAAGTTCATAAAAAAAGAGTAGCAATAATTCCTCAAGAATTTATGCTACTCTTATGGTGTTAGTATATTTTTTTACTATCTAAAACCATTCTGCACGAATTACATTGTTCTGTGAGAACATGTAGTATTTCTTTTCATTTTTCATTGATATTCCTTGTTTCATTGAGACTGCAGCGTAATAACTTAAATTACAATCCTGCAGAAACTTTAAACCAACATACTTTTGCCAATGACATTGGCCATTATAAATATTTGGCAACTTTTAAAAATACAGGATCTGTATCAACCTCTATTAACCCATCAATTACTGGAAACAAATCTTTGATAAGTGGGTGTTCAATATTTTCCACATCTAAGCCCATTCTTTTTCGCAACAAAAGCGGAGCTAATATTTCTGATGGTAAAAGCATTTTGTCCTCTGTATCAAATTCTTGGTACATTTTTGTTCTACTTAAATGAAATTCACAAGCTTGATTCAAAGACTCATTTATGTCTTTCTTTGTTTCATCCGTCAAATCATTTAAAAAATTTGAATATATGTCATTAAGCGCTTTTGGGAATTCATGTAGAATTTCTTTATCCTTATAAAATTCCGAAAACATTTTGATTACAAACTGGCAAACTGATTCCGGTGGCTCTACTTTAAAATTAATACTCTCAGGGGAGGTATACTTCAATAACTTATGTGCTTTATCTACTTCTTGTAAAATTAATAGATTACAAGCAGATAAACATACATTTACAAACCACACAGGTTTAATATCTCCCATTTTTCCTGATGCATATAATAGATGATCTACTGTTCCCCATAACATACTTTGTTTAAGTTGATAAGAATACTCTCCCTTGTTGTTCAAATAGCGATCTAAAAAGTCAGCACAATACCATGTAGAAAGTGCATTACATGTGATACCTAAGGTAATATAATCCTTTTTTTCTTTAGAACCTTCCAAAAATTTTTCTATAACCGTATAACTTTCTTCATACATAAAAGACCGATTATTATCTGCAAATCCTTTGCTCCATTGCTTAACTTTACTCTGTATTTTTTTATGGAGATTGCTTTCCAAATGTACCCCCCCTAAATTACACCATTTTTTCCTCTTACTTTAGTAACATTAGAATTCTAATAACCGCTTTATTCCATGCAGCACTTCGATTTCATCTAACATTCTTCTTACATCAGCCTTTTAAAATTGGAATAAACTTTGATCATGACCGCTTCCTCTAGCGTACGTCGGAGTTGTTTTACGGGTCATTGTAACTACATTTATTATACGAACAATATCACTACCGTCGCATGAACATTAATGGAATTTTCAGATTTGACTTTTTTGCGTTTAAAAGAAAAAACGATTACACCTAAGTTAAGGTAGTAAATATCCATTTTTTACTATAACCTGTGATTCGTGCAACAACGACTTGTTAGACCCTTATGGGACGCATTTCCCCTTAATTTTACGTAACCAAATATGTGCTGGTTTCCATAAAGCTGCCTTTAGATAGCGACTAATTTGTAAATAACTTCGTTCGCTGGTCGCATTCAACTGGGCCAACACGTTTAAACAATACACAATCATCGCGATATACACTTGATTGTGTACAGCTTGTTCACTGTGTCCATAGAACTTTTTGATGTTCAAATGTTGTTTCATC
>JAVWKG010000022.1:0-25786 GCA_036638655.1 Lysinibacillus sp.
TGAACATCATAACCGGTTTATTTTGCTCTTCATAATTATGTGCAACTTTTAAAATTTCTATGGATTTCCCGCTGTTCATTGCACCATGTTTAAAATATAATTGCGCCATGCTCGTCTTGCTCCTTTTCTCCGCATCCAGCTTTGATAGTTGTTAGTGAACTAGGTTTTACTTATACACCGAAAAAATACCTGCCAAGCGAGTGCTTGGCAGGTATTAAACTATTACTCTTCGTTTTTAAGACCGTATTTTTTGTTGAAACGATCAACACGTCCGTCAGCAGACGCGAATTTTTGACGACCAGTATAGAATGGGTGACACTCGTTGCAGAACTCGACAACGATTTTTTCTTTTACTGAGCCAGTTTCAAAAGTGTTACCGCAAGAGCATGTTACTGCAGCGATTTTGTAATCTGGATGAATTCCTTGTTTCATATTCGTTTTCTCCTCTCGCCCTGAACCATCTGGAACAGAGTATTATTCGAACTGTACCTTACATAGCCCGAATATGTCGGCTACATATGTACACGTTACATACTTTAGAATAGTATCAAAAAAAATAAATCAATGCAATAGTTTTGCACTGATTTATCTTTATTTTTGAATTTTGTATAAAGTAATTTAATTACTCACCAATTGTAGAATCTACAATAAAGGCAAAGTTAAGTGCTGTTAAAATTATATAGACCATAAATGCATACGCTACGTTTTCAAGTACTAATCATCTGCAAGCCTAGCCGCGTACTTCGCGATAATCATGATCTACTAAACCAATTTTTTTATTGCGTTCCTTAAATCGAATATTATGTGATGAAACATACGCTACTTTTGGAGCATCTGGTTCCATATAAAGTTTTGCGCTATTTAATGCTAATATGCCATCTGAAAATGCGCCAGCTATTAATCTTACTTTACTAGGATGATCAATAAAATCACCCGCACCATACAAGCCCTCTATGTTCGTTTCCCTTTTCTCATTGACCATTGCTACGCCATCTTGAATAGTTAAGCCCCATTTTTCAAGTGCACCGTAATCACATTTCAATCCATGGCTAACGATGACGGCATCGACTTCAACACTTTCTCTTTCACCCGTTTCTTTATGTTCGATTGAAACCGTTTTTATTAAATCCTCGTCACCATGCAATTGCACCACTTCATAAGGTGTTCGCACACGCACCATTGATTCGTGCATTTTTTGCACATTCTTTTCATGACCTCCAAACTCATTCCGACGATGGACAACCGTTACACTCGCAGCAATTTTCTCTAACTCATTTGCCCAATCAACCGCTGAATTGCCACCACCAGAAATGAGGACATGTTTGTTACGAAATAACTCTACTTCCTGCACCGTATAATGTAAATTCGTTACTTCATAACGGTCTGCGCCTTCAACTTCCAACTTTTGCATAGAAAGTACGCCATAGCCAACAGCTAAAATAACCGTTTTAGAATAATGTTTTTCACCCGTTGCCGATGTTAATAAAAATGTACCATCTTGCTGTTTTTCTAAGTGTTCAATTTTTTGATTTAAGACAATTGTCGGATCAAATGTCATTGCCTGTTGTACTAATTGTTCGATTAACCGACCACCTAATATTGGCGTCACACCACCCACATCCCAAATCATTTTTTCAGGATAAATTAACATTCTCCCACCTAATTGCGAGCTATACTCAATGATTTTTGTTTTTAAATCTCGCATTCCACTATAAAAAGCTGTATAAAGTCCTGCTGGTCCACCACCGACAATCGTTACATCATACAATTTTTCTGACATACGTTACTATCTCCGTTTCAAATTTATTTAAATTATTTGTGCTATCCTCACACGCTATTGTTCACTTGCTCTCTTATCAACCAACATTTTTGTTACTTCTTCGACTTGCGCTAAAACAGCAATTGGATCGAAAGGCCAAAATCTATCTGCATCTAAATAAAATACATTGCTATTTTCCACTGCATCCATCGACTTCCAAATTGAATCTTCTCGATTCAATTCACCACCATTAAAATTATCAAAGAAAATATAATCCCCTTCATATTCTGGTAGAACTTCAAATGAAACTTGCTTAAACGTCTCTCCTGCATCGATTAATTCTTGTTGAATCCGCTCCGGTGCTTTTAACTGAAGTTGTTGATAAATTGCTAGACCACCACGATAAATACCATCACCATATAGATAAAAGTCTTTACCATGTGCTCCGAATATAGAAACTGTTTCATCCGGCTTCATTACAGTTGCTAGCTTTTCTCGATTCTCTTTTACCTTTTCATTGAATGTTTTTAGCCACGCTTCACCCTCAGCCTGCTTCCCTAAAATTTCTGCTAGTCCATTCACTTCTTCCTCTACGCTACGATATGTTTCATAAGGTATAACAATCGTAGGAGCAATTTTAGATAGTTTTTCATATGATGTTGCTTCAGAATCCGCAGTAATAATTAAATCTGGTTTTAAAGCTAAAATACTTTCTATAGCACTTTCACCTGTATTTTCAATTCCATCAATTAAATCTTGAATATGAACATTTTCCAAATCACGTTGCGTCGCACCTACAGGTTTAACACCCAATAGTAACGATGTTGGTAAATAGGCATCTACAACAACTCTCTTTGGATTCGTCGGAATTTCAATATCTCCATTAATGGTAGAAACTTTTTTCGTCTTTTCTTCTGGTTCTGCTTCTTTTGCGTTTTTACCCTCTTTACTACCACAGCCTACAAGCATGAGTGCTAATACTAGTAGCAATGCAAGTAATGATATATTTGTTTTTTTCATTTGTATTCTCTCCTTTTTAACAGTGATAATAATAGTCATTCTCAATTAATTAGAAAAATAAATACCTAAATATTATTCCTTTAGGCGTGCTAATAAATATAAAAAATATGGTGCTCCTAAAACAGCAACTACAATACCTGCTGGAATCTCTGATGGCTCTAATATAGAACGACCAATTGTATCGGCTAGTAAGACTAACAAACCCCCTACGAGTGCCGATGCCGGCAGTAAAAATTGATGTTTTGCTCCAACAAGCTGACGTGCCAAATGAGGTGCAATTAAACCAACAAAACCAATCCCTCCACTGACTGAAACACTTGCACCCGCTAAGCCAACTGATGCTGCTAATAGCCAGCGTCTTTCCTTTTCAATTGAAGCACCTAAACCAACTGCTGTTAAATCACCTAAATTCAAAATATTTAATACGCGTGATTTTGCATAAACAAAAGGCATTAATACTAATAACCACGGTAATAAGGATAAAACGAATTTCCAATTGGAACCCCAAATACTACCTGCCATCCACGTGGCAACAAATTGATAATTTTCAGGCGATAAACGAAGGGTCAATACAATCATGGCTGAACTAATACCTGCGGCTACTGCAATCCCTGTTAATAATAGTCGCATAGGTGTAATCCCTTCATGTCGTTTATAAGAAAGGGAGTAAATTACTATAGCCGTCAATCCTGCTCCTGCAAAGGCTAACACCGGTAGTAAGTAAACCGGTGCCGCTGTCGTCGCTGGAAAAAAAGAAATAAACAGCATGACTGCAAGACCAGCACCTGCATTAATTCCTAAAATTCCTGGATCAGCTAGGGCATTTTTTGAAATCCCTTGTAAAACAGCTCCTGAAATAGCTAAACCCATCCCAACTAAAATGGCAATAATAATGCGTGGAAGTCTAAACTCAAATAAAATAAGTTGTTGTTGTGCATCTCCCTGACCAAACAAGGTGCGCATAACTTCCATTGGTGTCAGCTTAATAACACCGGTATTCATACTAATTATAAAAGTGATGACAATGAACGTCGCCAATACACCTAAAATAAAAAGGTTCTTCTTCCTTACTCTTTGCTGAGTAGTTGTTAAAAAATCTTTATGTCTCACAGTTCTTTTCCTCCTTTACGTGCTAAGTATAGGAAGAACGGTACGCCGATAAAGGCAATAAGTGCTCCAATTGGTGTCTCATAAGGAGGGTTTATATTACGAGCAATAAAATCAGCGAGCACTACAAGTAACGCGCCATATATTAACGAACAGGAAATAATCCAACGATAATCATGCCCTACTATGTACCTCGTTAAATGTGGGATTATTAAACCAACAAAGCCGACCGCACCTACTACAGATACAGCTGCACCCGCTAAAATTAAAACTACCACCATACCTAAAACTTTAATAACTGCCGTGCGTTGTCCAAGACCAATTGCAATTTCCTCTCCCAGGCTAAGTAACGTAATTGAACGTGACAATATAAGTGCGCCAATCATAGCGGCAAATATCCAAGGCGACAATATTTGAATGTGAGACCATTTCGTCCCCGACACACCACCTGCATACCAAAAAGCCAAGTCCTGTCCAATACGATAATATAGGGCAATACCTTCTCCTAATGCGCCTAACAGTGCACTAACCGCAGCACCGGCGAGCACTATACGCATTGGAGTTAAGCCACCTTTTGCTAGTGAACCAACGCCGTAAACGATTACGACCCCAAGTCCTGCTCCTACAAATGACCACATAATTAAAAACATATACGGTAAACTAGGAAAAAAGGCAAAACAGACCGCTAACATAAATGCCGCACCTGCGTTTAAACCTAATAAACCTGAATCTGCTAATGGGTTACGTGTCATCCCTTGCATAATAGCACCTGCCACCGCAAAGCATGCTCCTACTAAAGCTGCTCCAAGTACACGTGGTAACCGAATCTCACGAATAATTTGATGTGCAGTTAAATCAGGTGAAAATTGAAAAATAGCTCTCCAAACAGTACCTAATGAAATATCTGCTGCTCCAAAAGAGATGGATAAACCAATTGCAAAAACTAATCCAATAAAACCTACAATTAATGCCACAACAGCTCGCACGGGATGCGTTCGTCTTTGTAGTTCACGTAATTGTTCAAGCCCTTCTACTTCCTCTGCTGATGTAGCCATGTGTATCCTCCTTAACCTCAATCCATTTAACATTTTTCTACTTAGCAGCACTTATTCTTTTTCATACAATTGGTAAGATAAGCAAATTGGATTATTACTATACGGACATAAAGCCATCGCTGCATCAATATTAAATACTTCTTGCAAATGTTTCTTTGTCATTACTTCATTAGGACAACCATTCACAATCAATTGCCCATTTTTCATGGCAATCATAAACTGTGAAAAACGAGCAGCATGATTTAAATCATGCAATACCATAACAATCGTGCGACCTTCTTCTTCATTAAGCTTTTTTAATAATAGTAGGATGTCTAGCTGATGTGCTAAATCCAAATAAGTTGTTGGTTCATCTAATATAAGGATATCTGTCCCTTGTGCTAATGCCATTGCAATCCATACTCTCTGACGTTGACCACCCGACAATGCCTCTATAGGACGATCACTAAACTCTCTTAGTCCTGTTACATCAATAGCCCAATGAATATATTCGTAATCCTCCTTACGCAATGTACCGAAGCCTGTTTGATGTGGAAATCGACCATAAGACACTAACTCAAAAACAGTTAAACCACCTGGAGCTGGAGCTGTTTGTGGCAAAATTGCCATTCTTTTCGCGACTTCTTTTGTCTTCAATTGATGTATGGCCGTTCCATCTAAATAAACTGCCCCATTCTGTGTTCTAAGTACACGTGCTACAGCCTTTAGCAATGTAGATTTCCCACAGCCATTTGGACCAATAATTGTAGAAATCTTTCCTTTCGGGATTTCTACACTTAAATCCTCTACAATTAATGTCGATGAGTAGCCTATAGCAACATGATCTATTTCAAGGACTGACATAGTTAACTCCCTTTCCTTTTTAGAATTATTTTTTTGCCCTATACTATAAATGTTTTTTACTTACTGAACTTATATTTGCAAGCCGAACTGTGCCGTGTACAAACCATAGTAAGCCTTTTGTTTGTTCATTAACTCCTCATGCGTACCTTCTTCAATAATGCCTTTTTTTGATACAACTACAATTCGATTTGCATCCTTAATCGTGGCTAATCGATGTGCAATTACTAAAGTTGTTCGCCCGATTGATAGCTCATTCAATGCTAGTTGAATAGCTTTTTCAGTTTCTGTATCTAGGGCTGATGTTGCCTCATCCAATATTAATATTTTCGGATTTTTCAAGAAAATACGCGCTATAGATAGGCGTTGCTTTTGGCCTCCTGAAAGTTTAACACCACGCTCGCCTATCAAAGTATCCATGCCCTCTGGTAAACTATTAATAACATCCTCTAGTTGCGCGCGTCTTGCAGCATGCCAAATATCACTTTCACTAGCTTCTAAATCACCATAAGCAATATTTTCCCGAATCGTCCCATCAAATAAGAACACATCTTGCTGCACAATCCCAATATGCGCACGTAGAGATTGTAACTTGAAATCTCGTATATCAATCGCGTCGATTTTAATTGCCCCCTCACTTACCTCGTAAAAACGGGGCAGTAGGCTACAAATTGTTGATTTACCAGCTCCTGATGGACCGACAAGTGCAACCGTTTCACCCGGGCAGACCTTTAAATTTATATGATGTAAGGCGCGTTCCCGTTCTGTATAGCCAAACGATACATCGCTAAATGTGATGTATCCTTCAATGGCCTCAATAGCCTTTGCCTCTGGATGATCTGCAATTTCTGGTGCTGTTTCTAAAAATTCAACATAGCGCTTAAAACCGGCCATTCCTTTCGGATAGCTTTCAATAAACATATTAATTTTGTGAATGGGACCTAGAAGAATTCCCGAAAGTAGAATAAAAGCTATAAACTCTCCATTCGATAACCGTCCCTCTATCACAAAATATGCACCTACAGTAAGTGTGAATAACGATAATACCTTCGTTAACACACCTGAAATTGCCTCATTCCATGCCATAACTTTATAAGAAAGTAGTTTTGTCGTACGGAATCGTTCATTATTGATTTTGAAGCGTTTTATTTCATGTTCCTCATTTGTAAATGCTTGTACGACACGGATACCACTCACATTATTTTCTACACGGGCGTTGAAATCAGCGATATCTCCAAACATTCGTCTAAATGCCTTTGACATAAGCTTCCCAAAAATAATTGTGAATAACAGAATAATCGGGACCAATATAAAGATTAATAGAGTAAATGTTGGATCGATGTAGAACATCACACCAAATGCACCGATAATTGTCATACTTGCGATAAACATATCCTCAGGACCATGATGAGCAAGTTCACCGATATCCATTAAATCATTCGTCAATCGTGAGACAAGATGCCCTGTCTTATTATTATCAAAATAGCGAAACGACAGCTTTTGAACATGACTGAAAGATTCTTTTCTCATATCTGTCTCAATATTAATCCCTAACATATGCCCCCAGTAGGACACGATAAAATCCAAAATTGAATTGAATATGTATAACATTAGTAGCAATAAACTTGCCATAATGATCCACTTTACCTCACCATCTGGAAGGATATCATCAATCACTTTATTTAATACTAAAGGAAACGCTAACTCGATAAGGGCTGCTACTATAGCACATGAAAAATCTAAAATAAACAATCCCTTATAAGGTTTGTAGTAAGAGAAAAAACGTTGTAAAAGCATTGGTTAAACCTCCTTTTTTAAATTAAGCTACCTCACATTACATCAGGTAGCTTAATCAACTAAAAATCTTTTTCTACTGCTTTGATTTCGTTAATTCTACAATTTTTTCGGCTATTTCTTCAGCCTGATGAAGTGAAGATAACGGGTCCGATGGGAAATAATATATAGGGTCTAACTCAATTATCTTATTATTTTTCACCGCATTAAGACTTTTCCAAGTTGGTGGCAAATCTCCACTATTTTTTGCAACCATATTAACTAATACATAATCTCCTTCATAATCACTAATCGTTTCAAATGAAATAGGATAGCGACCATAATCTGATTCTTTCGTATCAAATAATTCCTGTATTTTTGGAGTTGGTTTCATACCTAATATTTGATAAAAAGCGCGTCCTCCAGCGATACTATTATTTGCAATAACATGAGCATCTTTCTCGGCTACTTGATAAAGACTAAACGTAGAGTCCACTGGTACGGCATTTAATATTTTTTCTTTCGCTACCTCTATACGTTTATCAAAATCTTTTACAAATTCCTTAGCCTCTTTCTCTCTTCCTAAAAATTCGCCCATTGCTAAAATTTCTTCTTGTGCCGTTTTATATTTTGATTCTCCAAATACAATGGTTGGCGCAATCTTTTCGTAACTTTCTACTTTTTCTGCATCCCACGTAATAATTATGTCTGGCTTTAATTCAACAATTTTCTCTAAAGATGTTTGAACATCACCGATTTCTAATATTTCACCCTTGTTATAGTATTGTTCTAAAAATCCAGCATAACCGGCGTTACCCATTACTGGTTTCATACCTACCGCTAAAATTTGACCTAAGTACCAATCGGTTACAACGCGCTGTGGTTTCATAGGAATTTCCACTTTGCGTCCGCTATCATCTGTTACCGTTCTCGTGGAAGTTTCTTCTGCTTTGGGTGTATCCTCTTTATCAACATGTTGTGACTTATCCTCACCACATGCTGCAAGTAAACATATTAAACTTAATAAAAATGGTGCTGCTAATTTCTTTAACATCAAATCATTTCCCCTATTCTCAATTAGTATTGATTTTGCTAACTGATTCTCATTGTATTGAAAATGATTCTCATTTGTAATGGCATTTTCGGACATTATGGATTTATATTTCCGTCTAAAAATACTTGGTGCCATACTTGTTTCCTTTTTAAATGCTCTACTAAAATAATATTCATCTTCATATCCAAGAGATAATGCTATTTCCTTTATGCCATAATGATTTGACAATAGATGCTGCTTTGCACGTTCCATTCGTAGCTGCTGTAAATAAATTTGCGGTCCGATACGATAGCGTTCCTTGAACAGACGTAAAAGATGACGAGTACTAATCTCAAGCGAGTCGGCAAGTGACTGAATGGATATAGGCTTATGAATATGTCGTTCTAAATATAGTCGTGCCACTTCTACTTTATCCATTTCATGTGGCTTGCCCTGTCCATCAGCCAACTCTTGAAAAATACAATAGATTAGTTTATAAAAGGATGCTTTTACTGATAGATGCTCTTGAATAGAGCCAGCTTCCCATTCATCATACATTTCTTGTAGGAGCAAATGAATAGATAATGTTTTAGCGGGTACACAAGAGAAATTCGCTTTAAAAGGTTGATGTTGCATGTGTAAATGCTGCATAAAAGTATCCGTATAAATAACATCGCCTTTATAGTGGATCATGAAATAATGAATAGGCCCTTTCGCTTTTATATGTAATGTTTGAGCCTTTCCAATATGAAAAATACTAAAACTTTGCACTTGATAAGGGTGCTCCCCTATTACAATTTCTGCCTCACCTGCAGTAATAATAAGTAATGTGCTATGCTTCATAATCTTATCAATTTGTATCTTTGCATTATTTCCACGCTCAATTTTCTTCAACTTGACATATGTATGTTCCCATAACAACATATGCGCCTCATAATTCATGACTTCATCCTCCTACACCGTGACAAAACCTTAATCGTCGGTCTTTTATTGCTTTTGCACTACTTCAATAATTTTCTCAGCTGAAATCTGATCCGCTAAAAAAGAAATATAAAGATGAATCATCTGCTATATACGACAATAATTAAAAGTACAACAGATAGCGACTTTGCAAAATAATTGTTCATTAGATTTATTTCATCTTCTCTATAATTTAACTTTATCATCATTTTAATGATAATGATAATGATAATCATTTTCAACTATTATTTTTACTGTTTGTATACGCAATTCTACTCTCGAAAGTATGTATATGGACAATTTTCAAATAATGGATTAAATGGTCCATTATTTATTTTTTATTGACATTTACTTCATTTTATTAATTTGTTACTATTTTAATTGATAATGATAATCAGTATCGGTAACGGAGGGATTAATTTATGAAGAACATTTGGAACATCGCTTTTTGCACAATTACTTTATCTTTAGCATTAACCGGTTGCGGCGATGCAGAAAAAACACCAGAAAAAGAGGATACACTCGTTGAATCTGAAAGCAAAGAGAAGAAGCAAGATAAAGCTACTGTGAATGAATCTATTTATCCTATTACTTATGTAGATGCATTAGGGAAAGAAGTAGTTATTGAAAAGGAGCCGAAACGTGTAATTTCCGCAATGCACGTATTATATCCAGATGTTTTGCTGGCACTCGGCATCGCTCCAATCGGGATTGCCAGTGCTGACACGCAATTTTCTACTTGGGAAGTCTACCAGTCATATATTGAAAAACATGAGTTTGTTGATATTGGTGAGCCTCGTAATCCTAACATAGAGAAAATACTATCTTTACAACCGGATCTTATTTTTGCTGCCGCAAATGTACATGATTCTGCATATGATCAGCTTAGTGCAATTGCTCCTGTTATTTATTTTGATCAAAGAAAAATGCAATTAGATCGTACTTATGCGATACAGGAAATTTCGAAAGCCATAGGCAAAGGGGCTGAAGGTAAAGCTTTGCTAGCTCAAATTGATGAAAAAATTGCAACGGGACGTAAAGAACTTGCTAAGTTTGCTTCAAAAGGTGAAACAGTTCTTTTCGCAACTGCCTACAAAAATGGGAATTTTGGTATATATGGCGAAAATATCGCACCAACTAACAAGGAAAATGGATTAGGGTTAACAATACCTGCTAATTATCCAAAAGACATCACAAAGGAAATTAGTATGGAAGGTATGTCTGTCCTAAATCCAGAACACATTTTCATTTTCCTCGATAAAAATAAAGATGGTCAAACCATAGCTGAAGATGGATTAAAAGAACTTGAAAAAAGTTCGGTGTGGAATAGTATTCCTGCAGTAAAAAACGGAAATATATACATTGTTGACCGTTCTTTATTTGCACAAGATGCTCCCCTCGCAACAATGTACGGCATTGATAAAGTTGTTGATATTTTAAAAGATAAATAAGCATTGAAAAAGGATGTCCTATAAGTGCCTAGCTCTCTTCCCAATCCAATCTATAGAAAACTTTTTTCTGTAGATTAGGCTGAAGATGCTAGGTTCTTAATTTGACATCCTCTTTTACAATTCTCTTATTGTTTATTCGTTAACATATTTACTGGTAAAGGAGATAAAATAGTGAATTTAAATGAGGTTTACCACTTCTATACACTTGCACCAATTTCACTTGTTGATGTTGTGACAAATAAGTTTTTAAAAAGGAACGAGTTGAAAACCTATCATACAACTTCAAAAGTATGTGCGCTTATTTTTCCCTTGAGTGGAAAAGCGAAATTTACCATTAACGATACTACCCATTTCTTAGAGCAGG
This sequence comes from Lysinibacillus sp., assembly GCA_036638655.1. Classification (GTDB taxonomy): domain Bacteria; phylum Bacillota; class Bacilli; order Bacillales_A; family Planococcaceae; genus Lysinibacillus. The sequence continues at coordinate 11,363 of JAVWKG010000022.1, forward strand.
GGCAGATTTTACATTCAGGTCCTAATTTGCCATTAACTGTAGAGGTAATTAGTGAAGAACCCTTTGAATACGCAGTTATTCATATTCGGCTTTCATTAGCTGAGAGTGAACAATTCCCATTGTTTTTTAAACATACTTTATTCCATGTTGGAGAAGCACTTAAATTGACTGGAATGGTACAGCAACTAGTATTAAACTTTAGTGCGCCTGGTGGACTTTCGTTTCTTCAATCGAAAATTTTATTTTTGCAGATTATTGAGGAAATGCTTATTTCTAGTAAGAAAATGCTTTACCAAATGAAGATAGATAATATGTCTAGCATTGTTGACTATATACAAACACACTTTACTGAGCCTATATCAATTATAGATGTCGCTCACTATTTTCAACTTGATCGGCGAAATTTAACCTATTTATTTGAAAAGGACATGGGAGTGAGTCCAAACCACTATTTAACAGCGTTAAGAATGCAAAAGGCTAAATTTTTACTTCGTACCTCTCCTCTTCCAATTGCCCAAATCGCTGAAAAAGTCGGTTATTTAGATAATTTTTACTTTAGCCGCATTTTTAAGAAACAGCATGGCTTTTCACCAAGTGATTTTCGTAAACATATGAAAGAAGAACAGGATGGAGGGTTGCACATTTATAATACTAACCTCAAAGCTGATACTTCCATGCCATAAAAAAAATCACCATCAACTAGTTACTAGTAAATGGTGATTTTCGTTTTTAAATTAAGCCTTTACCCTTTGTTGCTTTCTTCATATCTTCATTCAACTTCTCAAAAAACTCTTCGTTTGATTTTGTTGTACGTAATTTTCTTAAGAAGCGCTCTGAGAAATCCGATGAATCCGAGAACGTTTTACGAATAGCCCAAAGTTTTTCAAGCTGGTCTGGCGCTAGTAGTAATTCTTCTTTACGCGTACCCGAGCGACGAATATCTAAAGCTGGGAAAATACGGCGTTCTGCTAAGTGGCGATCTAAATGAAGCTCTAAGTTACCTGTACCTTTAAATTCTTCGTAAATCACTTCATCCATACGTGAACCTGTATCTACTAAAGCTGTAGCTAAAATTGTTAAGCTACCACCTTCTTCAATATTACGAGCTGAACCAAAGAAACGCTTTGGACGATGGAATGCAGCAGGGTCAATACCACCTGATAGTGTACGGCCACTTGGCGGAATGACTAAGTTATAGGCACGAGCAAGACGTGTAATGGAATCCATTAAAATAATAACGTCACGCTTATGTTCAACTAAACGACGAGCGCGCTCTAAAACGATTTCTGCTACTTTCACATGGTTTTCTGGCACTTCATCGAAAGTAGAGCTGACAACATCTGCATTTACTGAACGTTCGATATCTGTTACTTCTTCCGGGCGCTCATCGATTAAAAGAACAATTAACTCAGCATCTGGATAATTTGTTGTAATCGAATTGGCAATTTCTTTTAATAATGACGTTTTACCCGCTTTCGGTGGCGCGACGATTAAACCACGTTGTCCAAAACCAACTGGTGCTACCAAATCCATAATACGCGTTGATACATTACTTTGTGTTGTTTCTAGTTTAATGTGGCGATCTGGATATAACGGTGTCAGTGCTGGGAAATGCACACGCTCTTTTGCTACTTCTGGATCTTCACCATTCACAGCATCTACTTGTAATAAGCCATAATAGCGCTCATTTTCCTTTGGCGGACGTACTTTCCCTGATACTTTATCACCATTACGCAAATCAAAGCGGCGAATTTGCGATGCCGAAATATAAATATCTTCTTTACTTGGTGAGTAATTTATAGGGCGAAGGAAGCCGAATCCCTCTTGTGATACGATTTCAAGAACGCCTTCCATAAAGAAAAAGCCCTCTTGTTCAGAACGTGTTTTTAAGATCGCAAAAATCAATTCTTTTTTAGTAAGTTTACTATAATAAGAAATTTTATATTGGCGTGCTAAGGCATAAAGCTCTTTTAACGTCATATTCTCTAATTGAGAGATTGTCAAAGTAGACATAGGCACAGCTCCAGTCTTTATAAGTTAAATTTTTTTATTTGGAATGAACTTTGGGTTTTTTCGCCTCACCTTTACAGATGGTGTGCATTTTTATGCGAAATGAAGAAAAACTAAGGAATGCTTTTTTAGATGAAGGTACCTAGCGCGAAGAGGTGCGCTAGGTAAATTTTAGAAGAAATTATTTTAAAAAGCTAGGTTTTTTTTCTAAGCTATGACGACCTTCTATGAAACGTACAGTACCTGATTTCGCACGCATAACAACAGAATGCGTTAAGCAATATGTACCTTTGTATTGTACACCTCGAAGCAATTCGCCATCCGTCACTGCAGTTGCAGCGAAAATCGCATCATCACCTTTAACAAGATCATCTAAATAATATACTTTGTTAACATCGATGCCCATTTTTTCGCAACGCAGACGTTGTTCTTCATCTTCAGGTAATAATCGCCCTTGGAAATCTCCACCTAAGCATTTAAGTGCTACTGCTGAGATAACACCTTCAGGAGCGCCACCAATGCCGAACATAATGTCTACACCCGTTGAGTCGAATGCTGTATTAATAGCAGCTGCTACATCGCCATCTTGGATAAATTTAATACGTGCACCAGCTTCACGAATTTCATCAATAATTGCATTGTGGCGGTCACGGTCTAATAAAATGGCTACAACATCCGAAATATCTTTGTTTTTCGCTGCTGCTACTGCTGCCAAGTTGTCTGTAACTGAAGCATTAATATCTACTTTACCTGCTGCTTCAGGACCAACTGCTAACTTTTCCATGTACATATCTGGTGCATTTAAAAGATTACCTTTATCTGCAATTGCAAGAACTGTTAAGGCGCCTGTTGTCCCTTTGGCAACAATATTTGTTCCTTCAAGTGGATCAACTGCGATATCTACTTCTGGGCCTCCGTTACGTAGACCAAGCTCTTCACCGATATAAAGCATTGGTGCTTCGTCCATTTCACCCTCACCAATTACAACTGTTCCATGCATTGGGATCGTGTCAAACATTGTGCGCATTGCAGTTGTAGCTGCGTCATCCGCTTCAATTTTCAAGCCGCGTCCCATCCATTTTGCAGATGCGATTGCCGCTGCTTCCGTTACACGTACTACTTCCATTGATAAACTACGTTCCATTCTAGATAAGCCTCCCGTTATCGGCTTTGCGCCGCAACATTCAAATTACCTCTATTGTAACACAACTAACGGCAAACTTTTACCTAGACATTAATCAGTTTGCTCGCCAGCGCCTACCATAATCGTTTCACGTCGAATATCTGCGCCTAAGTCACGTAATTTTTCAATAAGTGAGCTATAACCACGTTCAATATGATAAATATCTTGAATTTCCGTCTCGCCCTCCGCCAGTAATCCTGCCAGTACTAAAGCCGCACCTGCACGTAGGTCTGTCGCAGTTACAGTCGAGCCTTGTAACTTACTTGGGCCTGTAATAATTGCCGTATTTCCTTCTACTCGTGCATTGGCATTCATTCGACGAAGCTCATCGATATGTTTAAAGCGTGCTGAATAAATAGTATCTGTTATTTTCGAAGAACCTTCAGCTTGTGACATTAACACTGAAAGCGGCTGTTGAATGTCTGTTGGGAACCCAGGATATACGAGCGTTTTAATATCAACTGCATGCAATGTGGAGAGATCCGTTTTAGGAACAAAAATACTTTCCTCTTCTATTTCTATCTTAACGCCCATTTCACGAAGTTTTGCCGTAATCGCCTCTAAATGGAGTGGAATGACATTATCGACCGTAATGCCCTCTCCCACAGCCGCCGCCATAATCATAAATGTCGCAGCTTCGATTCGATCAGGAATAATCGTATGCTCTGTACCATGTAATTCTTCTACACCGTCAATACGAATAACGCTTGTTCCCGCACCTTTAATATTAGCACCCATATTTGTTAAAAGAGTTGCCACATCAATAATTTCAGGTTCTTTAGCCGCATTTTCTATGACTGTACGTCCCTTAGCTAACACTGCTGCTAGCATAATGTTGATTGTTGCACCAACACTTGCTACATCCAAATAAATTTTCGCACCGATTAGTTCATCCGCACGTAAATAAATAGCACCATGCTCATTTGTCACCTTCGCACCCAGTGCCTCGAAGCCTTTAATATGCTGATCGATTGGACGCGGTCCTAAAAAGCAACCACCTGGTAAACCGATTACTGCCTTTTTGAATCGCCCGAGCATTGCCCCCATTAAATAATAGGATGCACGTAGCTTTTTCACATTGCCATTTGGCAAAGGTAATGCAATCATCTCAGTTGGATCGACCATCATTTTGCCATCTTTAAATGTTACTTCACCGCCGATTTCTTCCAACAAAGCTTTTAACGTCCAAGCATCTGAAATTTCTGGAATCCCTCCAATTGTTACAGGAGAGTTCGCCAAAATTGATGCTGGTATTAAGGCTACTGCACTGTTTTTTGCACCGCTTACTTTAATTGTACCTTTAAGGCGATTTTCGCCAGTAATTTTATATACATCCATTTTCGCGTTCTCCCTTATGATTGGAAAGTTAAACGTCATTCCATTTTGCTTATTATTAGCCGTTTCTCTTATTCCAATCCGCTAAAAATCCTTCAATTCCTTTTTCAGTTAACGGATGATGGAAAAGTTGTTTCAGCACTTTGAATGGTGTTGTCGAAATATGTGCACCAGCAAGCGCTGCAGCAGTCATATGTTGTGGATGACGAATTGAGGCCGCGATAATTTGTGTATCAATGTTGTGGATTGTGAAAATGTCTGCAATTGTTTCGATTAATTCCACACCATTTTGTCCAATATCATCTAAACGTCCGATAAATGGAGATACATATGTAGCACCTGCACGTGCAGCCATTAATGCTTGATTCGCACTAAAAATTAACGTCACGTTTGTTTTAATCCCTTTGTTTGCAAAGAAACGACATGCTTCTAAGCCAGCTGGTGTCATCGGTAATTTCACTGTGATGTTTGGAGCGATTGCGGCTAATTCTAAGCCTTCTTTAATCATACCTTCTGCATCTAATGCGATTACTTCACCGCTAATAGAACCATCTACTAATTCAGCAATTTCACGTAAACGATCATGGAAAGATACATTTTCTTCTTTTGCAACTAGTGAAGGGTTAGTCGTTACACCTGACAAAATCCCCCATGCGTGTGCTTCTTTAATTTCCTCAAAGTTTGCTGTATCAATAAAAAATTTCATAATAATTTCCTCCTCATTTTTGGCTCATCATCATGACCTAGGGTTGATTTCCGTTCCGGCTGTGCGCTTTCCGGGGGGCGTCTGATGAGCCGCTTCACTCGCAAGCTCGCTCCAGGGTCTCATCTAGACGCTGATCCCCCAGGAGTCGCACAGCCTCCACTCCAATCAACCGGCATTCTCTTGCTAATATAGACTTTACTTAAAGGTCATCCCCAATTAGTTCGTGTGCTCTCAAAAACAGGAGAAGGATCGATTACAGGAATAATCGAACACTTCTCCTGAATTGTATACATAAATAAGTTGTTGTCTCTGGCTATAATTGTAGAAATACACTCATTTCTTTTGACAACGCGTTTTTCTCATATCAACATCGTGTAGACTTCATTCATTAGGCTTATCCTTATTATGCAGTCTCTCTCACTATATTATAACATTTCGAAAAACATAACTCACCTTTTATGCTTTTTGTGAGCTACCGAATTCGCGCATTTTCCCGATAACAGTTGCTTTAATTGCATCTCGAGCTGGCGTTAAATATTTACGTGGATCATATACGTCTGCATCTTTTGCTAATGCTTCACGAATTGCTTTTGTAGCAGAAATTTGGTTTTCTGTATTTACGTTAATTTTTGCAGTTCCTAAAGAAATAGAGCGTTGGATATCTTTTGTTGGGATACCTGTTCCGCCGTGTAATACTAGTGGCAGATCAGCCAATTGTGAGATCTCTTCCATTTCTTTAAAGCCTAAGTTTGGCTCTCCTTGATAAGGACCATGAACAGAACCTAAAGCTGGAGCTAAACAGTCAATGTTCGTTGCTTCTACAAGCTGTTTACATTCAGCTGGATTTGCGTACATAATTCCGCCTATAACACCATCTTCGTCTCCACCTACTGTACCAAGCTCTGCTTCTACAGAAACACCCTTAGCATGTGCATATTCCACTACTGCAGATGTTGTTTGAACGTTTTCTTCAAACGGATGATGTGAAGCGTCGATCATTACTGATGTGAAACCAGCATCGATTGCTTCTTTACATTTGTCAAAGCTTGAACCGTGGTCAAGGTGAATTGCTACTGGAACTGAAATTTTATAACTTTCAACTAAACCTTTTACCATGTGTACAACAGAGATGAAACCACCCATGTACTTAGCTGCCCCTTCAGATACACCTAGAATTACTGGTGATTGCTCTTCTTCAGCTGCTAGTAAAATTGCTTGTGTAAATTCAAGGTTATTAATGTTATATTGACCTACTGCATAACCTTCTGCTTTTGCTTTAATTAACATTTCTTTCATCGATACTAATGCCATTATAAAAATCCTCCTCTTGGGACTTATATTTGTAAAATTTCTTCTCAATCATATCAAAAAGCAAGTAACGTGAAAAGCATTTTCACACTACTTTAGCCGCTACATGTCAAAGTTTTTCAGCTGGTACAAAGATAACTACATAGTATTTCCAGTCGTTTTTTTATCAGAATGAACGAGGGCGACTGCATAGAAATAGGATTCTCTCAAGCAGATGCAGTTGTAAAGAACGTGGGACTATTTTGAGCTTGTATAGCTTATTTTCCGAAAATTTTATTTACTTCATCACGGACTTCAAATATATCAAATGGCTTCGTAAAGTAGTGAAGCGCGCCTGAATCGAGTGCTTCTTGTATAATGTCAAGCTCTCCGTATGCCGTCATCATAAAAACGGGTAACTGTGGCGATTTCTCTTTTAAACGTTTTAAAATTTCAATTCCATTCATCCCAGGAATTTTCATATCTAGTAATACACAATCAATTGCATGATCTTCTGCACATTGCAGTGCTTCTATTCCATTTGCTGCTAAATGTGTGAGGTAGCCTTCTTTTTTTAATACCTCATTTAAAAGCAAACGGATTCCTTGCTGGTCATCTACAATTAGTAATCGTTTCACTTTCGTTTCAGCTCCTTACAAGTTACGTACTATATTTTTATATTCCCTATTTATGTTATCGTCATATATGCAATAAAGTAAATGAAACCTTTAATTCATTTTACATTATTATACTATTTCTACATTTCCTTCTTAAATCCTTCTTAAATTACAAATTTCATTTTAAAAACAACTATATGTAATAGATTATTTTGATTTTTGCTTCTTACAAATCTATAATGTTTGGTGAGGTGGAATCATGTCAAAAATACTTACAACTCAATTGAGTGGCTTACTACAAAGAATTATTCAAAGTGAAGAAGAAGCGATTGAAGAAACAGCGCGTTTACTTGCACAAGGAGCGATTGGACAAGGTCATGTTTATTTTGCGTGTTTCGGCGAAATGCAAGCCGTAGAAACAAATGCTATTTTTGGTGCTGAACGCTTTGCTAAACTAAAACTGTGGACATCGGAGACAGTTTTAGGAGACGCCGATCGTGTCTGTATCTTCACTCGTAGCTCGGAAGATGCCGAGGCACTGGCTCTAGCTGCGCAACTAAATGATACCTTCATTCCTTTTGCAGCTGTATCATGTGAAGTTGCAAACGCTGACAATCGACTTGCTAATTTAGCTTATACGTATATATCAACACGAGTTCGTGGTGGTTTAATACCTAATGATTTGGGTGAACGTATCGTTATACCACACACGATGGCAGCACTTTTTATATACGAGGCAATCAAAATCGCTTACGATGAAATGCTTAATCCCGACGCTGAGGAGTTTTCTCCTGAATGAAGATAAAGAACGCTCACTTCTTAAAAAAAGAGGTGAGCGTTTTACTATCTTTATTAGAATGTCGCGCCGATAAATTCGCGGAATAATGATTGTGGGCGGTTTGGACGTGAAATTAATTCTGGATGGAATTGACAAGCTACGAAGAACTTATTGTCTGGCAGCTCAATAATTTCAACTAATTTCCCATCTGGACTTGTACCTGAGAATACAAGACCTGCCGCTTCCATTGCTTCACGATACTCATTGTTGAACTCATAACGATGACGGTGACGCTCGTACACTAACTCTTGACCGTAAGCCGCTTTTGCTTTAGTACCTTCTGCTAACTTACATGGATATAAGCCAAGGCGTAATGTACCACCAATTTCTACACTATCATTTTGGTCTGGTAGGAAATCAATAATCGGATATTGTGTATCCGCATCAAGTTCTGTAGAATGCGCACCTTCTAAACCAAGTACATTTCGTGCAAATTCAACTGTTGCAAGCTGCATACCTAAACAAATACCTAGGAATGGTACATTGTTTTCACGTGCATATTGTGTTGCAAGAATTTTCCCTTCAACACCACGATCGCCGAATCCACCTGGCACTAAAACGCCGTCTGCATCTTTTAGTAAAGCATGTACATTGTCAGCATCTACATGCTCTGCGTTAATCCAGTCAATTTCAATATCTGCATCATACTCATAGCCCGCGTGTTTTAATGCTTCTACAACTGAAATATATGCATCTTGTAGCTCTACATATTTTCCGACTAAAGCAATTTTCTTTTTGTTTTTCAGGTTTTTAACTTTTTGAACAAGCTCTTTCCAGTCTTCCATATCTGCTTCAGGTACTTTAATACCGAAATGATCTAGTACGATATCATCGATGTCTTGAGCATGTAAGTTAAGTGGTACTTCATATAAATGCTCGGCATCACGAGATTCAATAATTTCATGTGGCTGCACATCACAGAATAACGCTAATTTTTCTTTCATCTCTGCTGGTACTTCTTGTTCTGTACGCACAACGATGATGTTTGGTTGGATACCTAAAGAACGTAATTCTTTCACCGAATGCTGAGTTGGCTTTGTTTTTAACTCGCCAGCCGCCTTAATATATGGAATTAACGTACAGTGAACATACATGACATTATTATGACCTAAATTTGTTTTCATTTGACGAATCGCTTCTAAGAACGGCAGTGATTCGATGTCCCCTACAGTTCCGCCTACCTCTGTAATAACAACATCTGCACTCGTTTCGCGACCAGCACGTTGAATACGTTCTTTAATTTCATTTGTAATATGTGGAATAACTTGTACAGTTCCACCATTGTAATCACCGCGACGTTCTTTTTGTAAAACTGTTTGGTAAACACGACCTGATGTTACAGTTGAGTGTTTGCCTAGGTTAATGTCGATGAAACGTTCGTAGTGGCCTAAGTCTAAGTCAGCCTCTGCGCCATCATTTGTTACGAAAACTTCCCCGTGCTGATAAGGACTCATTGTACCTGGGTCAATATTGATGTACGGGTCAAATTTTTGAATCGTTACTTCTAATCCACGATTTTTTAATAGACGTCCTAGAGATGCTGCAACAATCCCTTTTCCAAGTGATGATACAACTCCACCTGTTACGAAAATATACTTAGTCATGAAAAATTCCTCCTTATGATATTAAAACTATCTGTTAAAAATGAGAAAAGCCGAGAACGCATATTAACTAAATACCATTAGCATAAAGTTAACATACCATCCGAAGCTATAAAAGTTTCTAATTCTCTTGTACACTTTCCTATTTCAAAAACAAAAAAAGCTTCCTCCTGCATAGGTTAGCAGGGGAAGCGTATTGTATACACAGTCATTCTCCTCTTTTAAGGAGCCCAAGTAAAAGAGTAAACTAAAACCGTGAATGAAGTCAAGAATTTTTGCTAACTCAAGAAAAATGAATTTTTCAAAAAGCACATACGCTCTACACCATAATCTGTACTTGACAGCACATTCCACTGCAGGCGGACGCTTTCCGCGGGGCGAGCGACGAGCCTCCTCCGGGCCAACAGGATGTTGGTCATGAAGCCGTTGCCACATGGATGTGGCGAATTTAGGCTTCGTTCCTCTTTCGCTTCGTGCGGGGTCTCGGGCCAACACGATGTTGGTCACGAAGGCGTTGTCACAGGATGTGACGACCTTAGCCTTCGTTCCTTTATCGCTAATCCCGCAGGAGTCGCCGCCTTTCGTTCCATGTGCTTACGTTTTGTAGATTCCTTTTAAGTCAAATACATGTTTTGGCAATGAGCCTTCTTTTACTCAGACTTTTTTTCTGATGCCACTTTATTTGTAAGCATTTCTTTTGCTTTTACTACTTGTGGATCGTCTGTTTTCATTTTTTCACGTAACGCATCCATTAATGCATAAGTTGTATCGCCTGTAAGAATTCCTGTCTGCTCTAATTCACTTGCTTTTTGAAGTGCTCGAACAGCTTTTTCAGTACTAGTATCAAATTGACCGTCTATTTTTCCAGGTGCATAACCTAGTACTTGTAGCATTTCTTCCGCAGCTTTTACCACTTCCGATAACGTGCCTTTTTTCATTTCAAGGGCAGGGTCTATATACGGCAATGTTGAATAGCTAGGGTAACCAACTTCAACATCTGGTTTAATACCTTTTTCATTGATCCAGTTCCCTTTCGGTGTTAGCCATTTGCCTTTTGTATATTTTAAATTTGACCCGTCTTTTAACGGGAACTGGTCTTGCATAGTCCCTTTACCGAAAGTTGTTTCACCAACAATTTTCACACCTGCCGACTCACTCAAAGCAGCTGCTAAAATTTCTGAAGCAGAGGCACTACCACCATCTACTACTACAGTCATCGGTAATGTATACTTTTTGCCATCTACCGCAGTTGTAATTTGTGGTTCAAGACCTTTTTCTTGCACCTGCACAATTGGCTTACCATTTTCAATAAATAAGTTAGCAATTTCTATCGCAAGATGTAAATAACCGCCTGGATTTTGACGCAAATCAAGCACGATTCCCTTCATGCCTTGCTTTTCGTAATCCGCTAACATTTTTTCTAGCTCTTTGTAAGTATGATCACTGAATGATATAATTTGAATATGGGCGATGTCGCCTTCTAGCATTTCACCATACACCGTCTCAACAGGGATGTCATCACGAACAATTGTCATATCCATTGGTTCAGCTTCGCCGCGTTTAATTGATAATTTAACAGCTGTGCCTTTTTCACCGCGTATTAATGCCACAGCTTCATTCGCACTCTTCCCTTGAATACTTTTTCCATCGACAGCTAAAATAATATCTTTAGGTAAAATACCTGCTTTTTCTGCAGGAGAATTTTTAATTGGAGATACGACCATAATATGTTCATTTCGAGCTTGGATTTCTGCGCCAATACCTTGGAAGCTCGCACTTAATCCTTCTTGTAATTGCTCATCCTCTTCTTTTACCAAAAAATCTGAATATGGATCTTCAAGTGCATCAAACATACCATTAATGGCACCATTGACCACTTTTTCATTATCAAGATCTGTATAATAGCCCTTTTTTAATACATCGAAAGCTTCATATAGCTTGGCAAATTCCGCTCGCTCTACAGGGACTTTCACTTCTACGACTTTCTTTTCTCCGAAAGTTAACGCAAAAATTGTTAATCCCGCAGTTATTAATATTGTGAAAAACATTAGCATAATAAATTTAAAAGGCTTCATGCTAATAAATTGACCCGCTGGTTTCAGTTTTTCCTGTTGCGGTATTTGTTCTTGTTGTTCTAAATCATTTTTTTTCTGTTCGTCCATCCGGATTGTCACCACTCTCATATACACTAACTTTTTGTCACACTATTACCATCTTAACAGGTTATAGAGTAGACGAAAAGTAAATACTATTAAAATTTCATGGAACTGCCCATTCTTTTCTCTAACTTCCCAAAAACCTTAACATTTGTGAAAACGTAGTAACTAACATACAATTGTTTTTACTGTCTTGAATGAAATCGAAAACAGAAATAAGGTGCTTATCTGATGAAATATATTATAGCTTGTAATAAGCAGCTACCCATTCGCTACTTTCCATTACATCAACTCTATTTTACACGTGGTATTCATTGTCCAAAAGAAATCACATTGCCGTTCTTTGTACATGTTCAGGCAAATGAAAACAATTTCCCATTATTGCTCGATTACCTCAAAGAAATCGATTCTCAATATCGCCAATGTGAATTTCAAATATACAGCGACGATCCATACATCATCACACTTCTACAAAAACATATTCCTATCGTGCGTATCCACGGTAAAGTACTGGTGATCGCATTATAAAATCGCATGAATAAACCGTCCATTGGCGAAAAGTCACAGCTTCTTAGTGAAAACTTACAACTTGGCGTGCTGCAAACCTTATTTTCTCCTCCGGCAGTGCTTTATTCCTCGCCTTTTGTTGTTTATTGACCATCTTTAGCAATTTATTCACCATCATTTGAGATTTATTAACTATCTACCTTACATACTGTTGAAAAGCACATTCGTCCGAGGGAGCAGATCGCGTGAATGCCTGGAAACAACTATTAAATAAAAAACCTCAACAGGCTCTCGTTTTTCGAGTCACCTATTGAGGTTTAAACATCTACATTTATTTTAATTCTATTTTGTCTTCATGCGTTTCACCTTGTGCATTTTCCCATACAATGCCCACGAAATACGAAGAATCATTTTTGGGTTCATCGCCATAATATAAATCTGGATAAGAAAAAGGGTGTAAAGAATATTCGTCTCCATCAATATCTCTACCTTTGTAAAATTCAGTTCTATCAGAAATCACCTTGTTATTTTCTAGAAATTCAAGTTTCTTCACATTTATTTCTTTTTCATCTAATTGCGTTACAGATACTCCCCATGCCCCTCCAGCTTCAACTTCTTTATTTTTTGTATAAACAACTTTCCACGTACAATCATCTGAAGTACCTTCAATACTCGGAGTTGAAAAAGTTAAGTAAACTATTCCTACAAAAACTATTAATACCACTAATTGAGGATACAATTTTTTCATAGTTTTCTCCCTTCTTTCAAATTGAGTGTAGAGAATGTTATGTGTAAATGAAGAAATCATAGAAAAAAAGGTGACCCTTTCTGAATAGAATAAAGTCACCACATCTCATACGGCGTTCTAAGTATATCACCGAATTTTATAAACATTAACTATAATACCTTTAAATGTAAAATATAATTAGTGCACGCTGCTATAAGCGAAACCCAAACATTTATCCTCACGTTGACAAAGGACAAAAAGGAAAAGCAAGTGATCGCTTTAATCACCTGTGAAAATTCACCTGGTCACATATGGTCACTTGCTTATAAATTAGGATAAATAAAAAAAAAACCTGATACACTGACTCTTGAATCGCAGCCTCTAAAGTAACAACGATCATGTCATTGAAAGTCGTTTGACGTTCTTCTGAAGTAGTTACTTCTAAAAACGATGATATAACAGCATTCTCAAACCTTTCGAGTTATACGTGTAAATGTAATTTCTGTTGTTTTTATGGCTTATTTTCAACTTTTCGTCACCTGTTTTGACACCCAAAAAATAGGTGACCCTCTTTTCTATAGCTACGTTAGCAAGTTTCAAATCTTAAAAAAAAGAAGGCGACTAGCCCTCTAAATTAAGTAATTATTTTGCCTTACTCTTATTTACATTAAAATCCTGATAATTCTGCTGAAGCAGGTATTATTGTACCGTCTCTAGATAAGCCAATTAATTCTTCAAAATGCATTGTTTCTCCTGCATCTAATGTTACCATAATGTTTTTTACTCTGATAATTGAGCCATCTTCGTCAAAGAATGCGATTTCGCCAATCTCATCTATAAATTGAGAGGAAACATTTGTTATTGAACCATATGCATTAACATATGTACCATCTGAATTTGCTGAGAAATTAGATAAAGAAAGATACTTAGTAACAGTTTCTGATTCAAAACTAGAATAATCACCGGAATCAATATTATCAATTTCTGTTTGTAAATAATCTATTCTTTCTTGTAGTTCTTTTTTTCTTGCATATTCTTTGTATTCTTCAAAACCGAAATAAGCAACTATAACCCCTAATATCACACAGACAATTATTATAGCTTTTTTCTTACTACTCTTATCCATAATCATTTCTCCCTCAAATACATAATATAATTAAATTATATCACTATAGTAAGTGTTAACCAATACTATTATTACCACAATTTCACTTAAGGTATGATGAAGAAAAAAGAGAGATTCATTAATATACTCTCCCTCGGATATTATAATAATGCTTATTCAGCGGTACATGGAATATAGCTATCATTAACCATCTATCATATATGTTTCCCTTTCTATGATTGCAATTTGTAGCGGTTTTTAATTCGTCTATGAATCCAATAAAAGTTGAAGAAAATACAGTTTTTGTATTAGTCGATATGTGGTTGCGAGGTAGTGACAGCAAGGATTTTGG
>JAVWKG010000022.1:25796-31004 GCA_036638655.1 Lysinibacillus sp.
GTTAAAGGAAAAGTATTAGTTTATAAAAAGATAGATAACTAACGGTCGTAATTTCAAAAGATTCGTTTCTCGAAATATTAGCATACTTTCCTAATAACAAAAAGTACTTGCGTGTATGATTAAACTCCATATATGCAAGTACTTTTGTTATGCTCTATCACACTAGCGGGAACGCATCCAAGAATCGACCTGTAATCGTTCCATGTTACCAACTGTGTACCTATCTTTTCTCGATTCGTCTGAGCGCCTACCCTAGCCACGATTAGATAGCCTGTGTGATTTCACTACCAACCCTCACTAGCTCAAGAAACACTTCTTAGAGATTGCTACCATCAATCTTCTTTGTTACATATTCACACCCCTACTAACCATTAATTTCCTGTGTTACAATTTCAATATATAAAAAGAATTTCAAGTTAGTTTTAGTAAAGACAGTTCTAGGAGGATAGTATGGAATTTCTATTTGTATTTTTAATTTTACCAATTATAGTCCATACTTTTTCATCAATAAGTTATTTGTTATTTAAAAAATGGTTCATCGCCCCATTAATAGTATTTAGCGTATTAACAATACTTACGTTTACAACATTTGGTGAATCATTCTTCTTTTGGGTTATTATTTATACGATTTTCTCGATTATCACTAGTATTATGACCACTAAAAAAAGTGAAAGGGCTTGTGTGTAAAATTAAACGCAAGTCCTTAGGTTATGCTCTTACAACTGACCCTGTAGCCCCACGTATGACTTTATAGCAACGATTAAACAGCCTTATCAATGCTTTTCTACTTCACTTCCAACGCTTAGACAACCTGTTTGAAATGATTCTTCTGAGCTTGGTTCAACGCTCACAGGTGCTACAGGTTCACTCTTTTTCAGATTTTTCACGTTCATTTAATTTTTGTTTTAGTTTTGACCAAAAATCCGGTTGTTGATAATGATAGCCCCATCGCTTCTCCTTTTATCCAAACGTTTTGCTCGTTCATTACGTTTCTCACCTAAAAGAAGTCTACGCTTTTTACCTTTTAGAATTTCGCCCTCCTCATCTGTTTTCAACTCACAGGTTACATCCATCCCTTCCATGGACTACGCCATACATTCGCTTCTTACATGCTTACTAAGGGAATTAACATAAAAGTCATTCAAGAGCAATTAGGACATGCTACAATACGGGAACGTTCAATACTTCCTCTCTCGTTAGTCAAGAACAAAAGAAAGGCGCTACAGAGCTTTTCAACTCTTTAAAATGAAAAAAATCCTCAATAGGCTCTCGTTTGCCGAGTCACCCATAGAGGATTAAAAAATCTAATTAATTTTTAGTATAGTCCCTGTGAAACTTCTTCCAACTCACAAACCCTTGCTACGCTTACTCTTGAATAGCCGCTTCTAAAGCAACAACGATCATGTCATTGAAAGTCGTTTGGCGTTCTTCTGAAGTCGTTACTTCACCTGTAAGGATGTGATCGCTTACAGTTAGAATAGCAAGTGCTTTACGGCCAAATTTAGCAGCTAATGTATATAATGCGGCTGCTTCCATTTCAACAGCTAGTACACCATACTGTGCTAATTTTTCGTTTTGGTTTTCATCTGAGTAGAACATATCTGCTGTGAAAATGTTCCCCACTTTTAAGTTTAGGCCCGCTTCTTGACCAGCCATATATGCTTTGTGTAATAAATCAAAGTTTGCTGTTGGTGCAAAGTCGATATCGCCGCCCCAAATAACTTGATTCATACGTGTATCTGATGAAGCTGCTTGCGCTAAAATCACGTCACGTACTTTTACATCTTTTTGAATAGCTCCACAAGTACCTACACGGATTAACTTTTGCACGTCATATTCTTGCATAAGCTCAGTTGTATAAATGGAAATCGACGGTACACCCATACCCGTACCTTGGACAGAAATTCGTTTCCCTTTATATGTACCAGTGTAACCGAACATATTACGAACCTCATTGTAACAAATAACATCCTCTAAAAAAGTTTCAGCGATATATTTCGCACGTAGCGGATCTCCTGGAAGTAAAATAGTGTCAGCGATTTCGCCTTTCTTTGCATTAATATGAATACTCATACTGCAATCCCTCATTTCTGTTAGTTGTCACATTAAATGATACTTTGTTTTACGTCGTTTCGCAATGCTAGACGTCTAGCAACTAATTAATTATATTATTCAAAAATCACTCCATATATAACTCATACAATGCCCATAGCTCATCGAATGCTTGAATTGTTAAATTTTCAGTGGCATACATCTCAATAAAACCCGAGATTTCCTCAAATTCCATGCTTTGTTTTGGAAAGCTATGCTCCTGAAACATTTCTTCCGCAAAACGTACTTTCGAATCCGACCAATCGCCATTACGAAATGTCAAAACATATAAATAGAAACTCTTATCCATCGTCTAAAAATTCCGCCCCTTTCTCAATTTACTTTTAACGTTAAACTTATAATTAGTAAGGCTATTGTCTTTATACCTACATTTAACTTACTATAGTCGCTAGTTTAACAAATTATTTATTGTAGTCCTATTTATTTTTTAAAAATATGTAAATATCCCGTTTCTTACGAATAGGTCTATATAACCACTTATGAAGAAGTGGTTTGATATTATTAAGCATTTAGTATGACTTTATGTTTAATTTCAGCATTATTCGTCTAAAAAATGAAAACTTTGTGAATATTCGATAGATTGTAACGAAAAGATACAGTACACTAGTCACATAAGCATCATAAAAATTTGGCAGGTGAAACAATGAAAACATTAATTCGTAAAAGAAAAAGTGAGGCACCCACAAAAGTTAAAAAACAGCGTTTTTATCATCTAATCCGTGGAAAAGTACTGATTACATTCACACTACTTATAGGTATTATTTTTTCCATGGGCACATTATCATATGTAAATATCAAAAATCTTCAACAACAAATGCAGCAATTTACAGAAGTAAACGTACAAGAGCAGCTAACGATAAACCAAATTGGATACGAAATAGCGCGCTTAACAAATCTTGAACAAGTCTATATCATTACTGGTCACAGCAATTATAAATCTTCTTATGATATGAAAATTGATTTGATTGAAAAAAAGTTAACTTCACTTAAAGAGAACTTTAAAGGTCGTCATATGGAAGCAAGTCATGTTCAAGCTATATCACAGTATTACCAAAATTATCTTGTCTATTCCGAAAAATTGATGAACGTTCGTGACGAACACGGGCTAGATCAAGCACAAAAGCTGATCGTTGACGGCACGGGCGAAGCGATGAAAAATCACATCGATACAAATATCGCAGCAATTAGCCAGCTTGTAGATGAAAATAGTAAAACAAAATTAAAAACGTTAGACAAACAAATCGATGTATCTATTATGTCATTTTTAATCCTTTCAATCATTGGCGTTTTTGTAACACTATTTTTCGGCATTATTTTATTCCGTTCTCTTAGAAATAATACACGCAAAATAAATGATTCTATTTTAGAAATTGCACAAGCAGGTGGAGATTTAACAA
Organism: Lysinibacillus sp.; assembly: GCA_036638655.1. GTDB lineage: Bacteria > Bacillota > Bacilli > Bacillales_A > Planococcaceae > Lysinibacillus. Next base: position 29,306 of record JAVWKG010000022.1, read on the forward strand.
AACGTGTCCAAGTGAGTAATCATGATGAATTTTCTACAATTGCTCATTCAACAAACACATTAATACTATCAATTTCGAGCTTAATAAAACGTGTTACCGATCTTGTTGGTCATGTTTCCGGCAGTAGCCAGGAGTTAATGGCACTTGCTGATGATAACGAGCGAACGATTCGAAATATATCTACGACTACTGCTGACATCGCAGCTGACAGTGAAAATACCATTTCGAGCATGCTCGATGCATTGAAAAAAATGGACGCTCTTGAGCATTCTATGCACAAATTAAATGAAGATGCCAACACCGTACAAGTTGCTTCCCTGGCCATGAAACAGGCAGCTGATATTGGTAGTCAATCTGTTCAACACTCTTCTACTGTCATGCAGTCGATTGAAGAAACAATGGCAAATACAACTTCAACTGTAGAAGCTTTAGGAAAAAAATCAGCTGAAATTACATCGATTATCGGTACAATCACAGCGATTTCTGAGCAAACGAACCTACTTGCCCTTAACGCGGCAATTGAAGCGGCTCGCGCTGGCGAACACGGACGTGGCTTTGCTGTCGTAGCGGATGAAGTTCGTAAACTAGCTGAACAATCACATGTCGCTGCAAAGGAAGTATCGAACATTGTCACTTCCATTCAATCTGAAGTAACATCGATTATTGCACAAAATCACGAAGGCGTTGCTACCGTTATTCGTGGCGTTGAAGTAACAAATGAAACTAACCAATCATTATCAAACATTTTACAGCAGACAAATGACACAACGACGATCATTTCTGCAATGGTAGAGCAAATTGCTACTACTCTTCAGTATAGTAATGAAGTCGCAAGCGATTTTGTAAAAGTCAATGCATTCGCTGAGCAAACTGCCACAAATACTGAAATATCTGCTGCAGCTGCCACTCAAGGCACTTCTTCTATGCAAGAAATTAACGCAGCTGCAACCGAGCTTGCTCAACAAGCAGATAGCTTACTTCAAGTTGTAGGAGAATTTAAAGTGTAAGAAAAGCCCCGCTAACCATGTGATTTCACACGATTAGCGGGGTTTTGCTATTTGAAAAGTGATCGATATTCAGCGTAACCTTCCGCTTCAAGATCCTCAAGTGCAATAAATCTTAATGAAGCAGAGTTAATGCAGTAACGTAGCCCACCTAATTCACTTGGTCCATCTGGGAACACATGTCCTAAATGTGAGTCTGCCGTTTTACTTCGCACTTCCGTACGGCGCATACCATGCGTTGCATCAAACACTTCTACCATCTCTTCATTTTCAAGAGGCTTAGCAAATGCTGGCCAACCACACCCTGCATCGAATTTATCGTGCGAGCTAAAAAGTGGTTTTCCTGAAACGATATCGACATATATACCTTGCGTGAAATTTTGATCGTATTCATTTGTAAACGGTGCTTCGGTTCCATTTTCTTGCGTCACATAGTATTGCATATCTGTTAATTGCTTTAATCGTTCTTCTTTACTCATGTTTTCCACCCCAATGTTGTTGTTGGAACGCGGTACGACCTGAGCCGATTGAATAGCGTTCGTAATGTGCTGGATTTTTCTTATAATAGTGCTGATGGTAGTCTTCAGCAGCGTAAAATTGTTTAGCTGGCAAAATTTTTACTGCAATCGGCAAATTGAACTTACCTGAAGACTGCAATGTCAATTTAGACACCTCAGCTAATTGCCTTTGTTCTT
>JAVWKG010000023.1:0-30758 GCA_036638655.1 Lysinibacillus sp.
CATTTCGTTAGGTGTAATATGCGGGGAAGGTAAGTTAAATGCTTCTATTTCAATAATGTTAGCAAGGGGGCTTAGCTTGTTACTTTCTTGCATAAGTGGATTTTCCTTGTTTGGCATGACTGCTCCTTCATCGCTCATTGCCATGGAAATCGTCCCCCCTGTATGGATTAATAAAATTGATTTTTTCATGAAATTAAAACTCCTTTAAACATTTTTATGGTAATTACGTGTTATAATAGTCTAAGTCTATTGTTGAAAGGAGCTGGCAATATGATTATTCTATTATCAGCTGCCATCGCTCCAGGTCTAGCGCTTTTAAGTTACTTTTATTTGCGCAATCAAATGGAGACGGAGCCCCGAAGAACGCTACTTCAAACATTTTTATATGGTGTAATTTTAACCTTTCCTATTATGTTTTTACAGTATGTATTAACAGAAGAAGGTGTTTTTCAGTATGCATTTATGCAAGATGTTTTATTTACTGGCGTCATAGAAGAATTTTTTAAATGGTTTGTATTGCTAATTGCCATTTATAATCATGTAGAATTTGATGATCCATATGATGGCATCTTATATGGAGCAAGTATTTCGTTAGGATTTGCTACAGTAGAAAATGTACTATATTTATTATCATTTGGTCTAGATACAGCCTTTATGCGAGCGCTATTACCTGTTTCAAGTCATGCGTTATTTGGCGTAGTGATGGGCTATTATTTTGGTAAAGCGAAGTTTTTGGTCATGTACAAGACAAAGGAAATGATTGTGCTTGCTCTTGTTGCACCGATACTCTTGCATATATTTTATAACACAATTTTATCATTCAAAGGTAATTGGGTGTACTTAATGGTTCCATTTATGTTGTTTTTATGGTGGTTTGGCTTACATAAAGTTAAACTGGCACATTATCATCTCGTTCAACATTTGCATATGCATAAGAAAATTTAAAACTCGAAAATCATTTAATATGGTTTTTGAGTTTTTTTATGCAGAAAAATTGCGTATAAAAAATTGGAATTGCTTCATGCTATCAAAAAAGGAGTGATAGTTATGCGATTTCTTTCCGTTTTTTTTATTGTGATTTGCCTTGTTGGTGTAAGTATAATACCGCAAAATAATGCACAAGCATTTTCAAATCAACTAATTCAGCGCGGAGCTTTCGGAGATGATGTCATTGAACTACAGGCTAGATTACAATACTTAGGTTTTTATAAGGGAGATATCGACGGTAGGTTCGGTTATAACACATACTGGGCGTTACGCAATTTCCAACAGCAGTACGGATTACCGGTAGATGGTATGGCAGGGACAGAGACAAAAAAGAAGTTAACAGGCAACTCAGAGTATAACGATGCTTTTGTTAAAGAACAATTGAAAAAGGGCAATAAATTCACACATTATGGTGGTATTCCATATGAACAACAAGTGAAAAATGGTTCTGGTCCTTCAACGAATACACAATTACCACCAAAGTTTTCAGAACGTGACTTACAACTATTGGCGAATGCGGTTTATGGAGAGGCAAGGGGAGAGCCATATGAAGGGCAGGTTGCAGTAGCAGCAGTCATTTTAAATCGACTAGAACATCCTGATTTTCCAAATACGATTTCAGAAATCATTTTCCAACCGCTTGCATTTACAGCAGTAGCAGATGGTCAAATTTGGCTCGTACCTAATGAACGGGCGAAAGAAGCTGTAATCGACGCTATGAACGGATGGGACCCTAGCGAAAATGCTGTTTATTATTTTAATCCGAAGACAGCTACAAGTAAATGGATTTGGTCGCGTCAACAAATTAAGAAAATAGGTGAACATATATTCTGTATATAGATAGGAGGTAGCAAGCATGAGAGTAGTAGTATTTTTATTAACATATGCGGTCATTGCATTGACTGTATTCGGAGTAGATATGTATTCAGCTAAGCAAAGTTTATCCCGTACAGTGCATGCGCAGTATACAGAAAGCTTAACAGATGCATCAGAAAAGCTATCTTATTTGCAGCGCTCAGTTTCTCAATCACTATTATTTCAAGATGAATTAGCGCTGCATAATGAGTTAGATACGATTTGGCGTTTATCTTCTGAAGTGAGAAATTCTTTGTCGAGTTTACCGATCAATCAGGAGACGTCTTCAGAGTGGTTAAGTTATTTAGGGCGCTTAGGAGATGAAGCGAAGAAAACGTCTAAATCAGGAGACTTTGCTGCTTGGCGAGAAAAAATGCCAAAGGTTTCTGCTAATTTACAATCATTATCAGATGAATGGGCTGTAGCAACAACGCAGTTTTATAAACAAGATGGCAATATGGAAGTATGGTTAAAGCAAACGCAAGAGGATCCTGGTTCATCCTTTGATTCTGTGGAAAAGGCTTTAAAAGGCTATGGTGAGAGTGATTTCCCATTAACTTTAAGTGAAACGGATTGGCAAAAGAAAAAGGACTTAGAGGCGCTGCAAGACAAAGTAATTACTGAAAAAGAAGCGTTGGATAAGGTGAAGGCTTTATTCCCAGAAATTAAAAATGCGACATTTTCTGTAACGAAGAGTCGTGATAGTGCACCGTATCCGTTTTATCATGTTCAGTTCCATGAAGGTATTCGTCTTGGGTATGTGGATTTAACGGAAAAAGGTGGGCATTTATTATCCTATTTATTAGAACGCCCTGTGGATACAGCTAAACTATCACAAGATGAGATCATTAAAAAGGCCGAAAAGTATTTGAAAAGTCTCGGTATGGATGATGTAGCTTATGTGGAAACAAGAGAAAATCATCAAGCATGGCATGTGACATTTGCCCGTGTAAATCCTGCAGATAATGCCATGATCTACGCAGATGGTGTACAGCTGAAATTAGCGAAAGATACCGGCGAATTATTAGGTGCCAATGCGATGGAGTATATACAAGAAGAATCCATTAAAGAGCAAACGGCTAAGCCGGTGGATTGGAAGGAATTTTTCAGCCCGGATGTTCGCGTGGAAGAAATGAAGATGATTTATACAGAAAATGGCGATTTTGAACAGCGTTTATGCTATGAGATCATTGCTGTAAGAGACGGGGAAAGATCTGAAACATATAGAGTCGTCGTAGAAGCAGAAAACCATAAAGTATTAAAAGTGGAATACTTGTCTTAATAAAAATATTGGAAAAGACTTACGGAAGTTTATAGAAAAATAATTCATCTCGTGCGATAATGAGTTTATCTTTATTCAAAATTTGAACGCAATTATGCTAAGGCGTAATTGATATTTATCGTACGAGGGGATGCATATGGACATTAAAATTGGTACACAACTACGTCTTGAGCCTACTTATACAGAACGTATTGAAAAGTACAAATGTAAAGTTGTCGAGCAAAAAGATAATGTGATTTATATTGATTATCCAATAAATGAATTCACGAAAAAAACGGCGTTTCTAATTGATGGTGCGCAGTTTAGAGCATCATTCCAAACAGATGACAAGGAATCCTATGTTTTTCCTACAGAGGTAACAGGGCGTCAGGCTGGAAATATTCCGATGATTCTGCTTAGTTGCCCTGAAGATGAGGAGTTCATTAAAATCCAGCGTCGAGAATACGTGCGTGTAGAAACACCAGTAGACATTGCTGTTACATTTAATGAGATGAGTTATCAGCTTGTGGCAGAGGATATAAGTGCTGGTGGTTTAGCATTACATCTAAAAGGTGATGTAGCATTCGGAGATGGTGATACTATACAATTACTCATCGTACTACCATTTTCAAATGGAGAAATCGAATATGTTGCTACAGAAGCTATGGTCATTCGGATTTTTGAAAGAGATGGTACAAAAATCGCTTCAATTCAATTAACAGATACAGATGAAATTGATCAACAGCATATTTTGCGTTTTTGCTTTGAGCGTCAATTAATCATCCGTAAAAAAGAAGTAAGTATAATAAAAAAAGAAAATTAGCTAGAAAAGTCCTCTGCTTTAGAGGGCTTTTTACTGTTTATATGTTACAATATTGTCTGATAGAAAGTGGGGATTCGTCATGAAAAAAAATATTCAAATTGCGATTGATGGACCAGCGGGAGCGGGGAAAAGTACAATTGCAAAAATCGTTGCGGAAGCGCTAGGCTTCACTTATATCGATACAGGAGCAATGTATCGAGCAGTTACGTATAAAGCGATGCAACAAAACATACATTTAGAAGATGAGGCAAATTTAGCGTCAATGTTAGCGACAACGACAATTGATCTAAAACCCTCACCACAAGGTCAACTGGTGTTTTTAGATGGAGAAAATGTATCTGAGCTAATTCGATCAAATGAAGTAACGTCTTCTGTATCTCAAGTTGCTGCACATGCAAAAATTCGTGAGCTATTAGTTGCTGAGCAACAAAAGTTAGCAGCGGGTGGCAAAGTGGTCATGGATGGTCGTGATATTGCAACGCATGTGTTAAAGGATGCAGAGCTTAAAATCTTTATGTCTGCAACAGTAGACGAGCGTGCAAGACGTCGTTTCATCGACAATGAGAAGCGCGGAATCGAATCTTCATTTGAAAAGCTGAAAGAAGAAATAGCTATGCGAGACAAAATGGATAGTGAGCGAGAAGCTTCTCCACTTATTCAAGCTGAGGATGCACTATTTTTAGACACGACGGAATTATCAATTGACGAGGCAGCACAAGCTATTTTAAAACTAGCTGAAGAAAAAATGAACTAATAGTGTCTCTAAAAATTGGTAAAAAAACATTTTTTTAGTTTTAACGGGTAATTTTTTTGATTTTTACTAGTAATATCGAATAAAATAGTAATGGAAGATGCGGAGGAGGGTTACATATGTCTAATGAAATGAACTATGCAGAAAACCAAACGTTTCAAGAAGGTGACATCGTAACAGGTGTGGCCGAGCAAGTTGATGAAAAAGCAGTAACTGTTTCAATTCCAGGAGCTCCATTTGATGGTATTATTCCAATCAGTGAATTATCGAGTTTACACATTGAAAAGGCAGCAGATGCCATTGCCATTGGTGATGAACTTGAACTGATGATTACAAAAGTAGAAGAAGAAAATTTTGTGCTGTCAAAACGTAAAGTAGATGCTCTAAAAGCTTGGGATTCACTTGAACAACAATTCGCGACGGGTGAAATTTTCACTGCGGAAGTGAAGGATGTTGTAAAAGGTGGTCTTGTAGTAGATTTAGGAGTACGTGGTTTCGTTCCAGCATCTTTAGTAGAAGATTATTTTGTAGAAGATTTCAATGATTATAAAGGTAAATTACTAAGCTTTAAGATTGTGGAGCTAGATAAAGAAAAGAATCGCTTAATTTTATCTCACAGAGCTGTTGTGGAGGCTGAAAAATCTTCACAGAAAAAACAGGTGATTGACCAAATTCAAGAAGGCGATATACTAGATGGTAAAGTGCAACGTATCGCGGCATTTGGCGCATTCGTCGATTTGGGTGGCGTAGATGGTCTTGTCCATATTTCGCAAGTATCACACGAGCATGTGAGTGATGTAGCAGACGTGTTGACGGAAGGGCAAGCAGTGAAAGTGAAAGTACTTTCTGTTGATCCGGCAAATGAGCGCATTTCACTATCTATTAAAGAAACAATTCCAGGTCCTTGGTCAAATATTGAGGAACGTGCAGCAAAAGGGACAGTTTTAGATGGCAAAGTGAAACGTCTAACTTCGTTTGGGGCGTTTGTAGAAGTATTCCCAGGTGTAGAAGGATTAGTGCATATTTCACAAATTGCACATAAGCATATTAATACGCCTCATGAAGTGTTAAAAGAGGGGCAAGAAGTTGATGTGAAAGTGTTAGATGTGAATGGTCATGATGGGCGTCTTTCTTTAAGTATTAAAGAATTGCTCGAAAATCCAGATGCTGAAGAAATTATTGACTACGAATTGCCTGAAGAAAACACTGGTTTCTCATTCAGTGACGTAATTGGCGATCAGTTGAACAAATTTAAATAAAAGCGATGAATATGACGAGGACACAAAGCAGATGCTTGTGTTCTCGTCTTTTTGAACATATAAAGTGTCTTTTAGCGCAAAAAGTGGAGTAAATCTTCTCCGGGTGCATAAAATGTTCGCTGTGCGAAGTGAAATTATGCCCTGGGAGCCTGAAATACTCTCGAATCGAAGCTCAATACTCTCGAAAAAATTTTTCCCACGCCCATGCAAAGAAAAAGATAGGTCAGTAAAGAGCCGTTTTTAGTAGACTACTAGCACGCTAAAAACTTCATTTCCCCATAGTAGTTTTCAGGAAAAATCTTGTGAACAAACGTCTTAAAAAAGCTAGGATGTGAAATCTTATGATATAATGTCATTTTTCGTGTATAATAGCGAAAGACAAGATGTTGGAAGGATGAAGTACAGATGACGAAACCAGTAGTAGCCATCGTAGGTCGTCCGAACGTAGGTAAGTCGACGATTTTTAATCGTATCGTAGGTGAACGTGTATCGATCGTGGAAGATATTCCAGGAATTACACGTGACCGTATTTATAGTTCGGCAGAGTGGTTAACACATGACTTTAATATTATTGATACAGGCGGAATTGAGATTGGGGACGAGCCGTTTTTAGAACAGATTCGTCAACAAGCTGAAATCGCTATTGAAGAAGCAGATGTAATTATTTTCATGACAAATGGTCGTGAAGGGGTAACTTCTGCAGATGAGCAAGTTGCAAAAATTTTATACAAAACAAAAAAGCCAGTCGTATTAGCGGTTAACAAAGTTGATAATCCAGATATGCGTGAAATGATTTATGATTTCTATGCACTTGGCTTTGGTGAGCCTTGGCCGATTTCAGGTTCGCATGGCTTAGGTTTAGGGGATTTACTCGACGAATGTGCGAAACATTTCCCACAAGAAGACGAAGAGCAATATGGTGAAGAAGTCATTAAATTCTCACTAATTGGGCGACCAAATGTAGGGAAATCATCATTAGTTAATGCCTTTTTAGGACAAGAACGTGTTATTGTGAGTGACATTGCAGGAACAACTCGAGATGCCATTGACACACCTTATCAGTATGACGATCAAGAGTATGTCATTATTGATACGGCAGGTATGCGTAAAAAAGGTAAAGTATATGAAACGACTGAACGATATTCTGTACTCCGTGCTTTGCGTGCGATTGAACGTTCTGACGTTGTTTTAGTTGTTCTTAATGCGGAAGAAGGCATTCAAGAACAGGACAAAAAAATTGCTGGATATGCACATGAAGCTGGAAAAGCAATCATTATTGTTGTCAACAAATGGGATGCTATTGTAAAAGACGATAAAACAATGAATGCTTTTACACATCAAATTCGTGAGCATTTCTTATTCTTAGATTACGCGCCGATTATTTTTGTATCTGCGAATACAAAACAACGCGTACTTCAAATTTTACCGATTATAGGGCGTGTAAGTGAAAACCATGCAATGCGTATCCAATCATCTATCTTAAATGAAGTGATTGAAGATGCTGTAGCTCGTAACCCTGCGCCGACAGATAAAGGTCGCCGTTTACGTTTATACTATGCAACACAAGTGGCAATCAAGCCGCCAACTTTCGTTGTATTTGTTAACGAAACAGAGCTTATGCATTTCTCTTACGAACGTTTCTTAGAAAACCGTATTCGTGAAACATTTGACTTTGAAGGTACGCCGATCCGTTTAATTACACGTGCGCGTGCTTAAAAAGCTTTGATAAACGACAGAGGTCCACAAAGGGGGATTTTTGATGGAACGAGTTTCCGTGTTAGGGGCAGGTTCATGGGGAACTGCACTTGCAATGGTACTTGCAGAAAATGGACATGATACGCTTGTTTGGACACATCGTGCTGAACAAGCTGATGAAATAAATACTAGCCACACAAATACGCAATATTTGCCGGATACAGTTTTGCCGAAAAATTTAAGAGCGACAAATGATATTGCTGAAGCGGTGGCGCATACAACGTTCATCGTTGTAGCTGTGCCTACAAAGGCAATAAGAGAAGTTTGTGGAAAAATGCTGGAAACACTTAATAAGAAAGTTCTTTTTGTTCATGTGTCAAAAGGTATTGAACCAGATTCTTTGAAACGTATTTCTGAAATTTTAGCGGAGAGTATTCCGACTGAATTCGTTCAAGATATTGTTGTCCTTTCAGGGCCAAGTCATGCGGAGGAAGTAGTGCAACATCATCCAACGACAATTACAGCTGCCTGTGCTAATTTAGCATCAGCTGAACAAGTACAGGACTTATTTATGAGTCAGTATTTCCGCGTCTATACAAATGACGACGTAATTGGTGTTGAGATTGGTGCTGCGCTGAAAAATGTTATTGCACTTGGGGCAGGAATTACGGATGGTTTAACTTATGGAGACAATGCAAAAGCAGCGCTAATTACAAGGGGCTTAGCTGAAATCTCTAGACTAGGTGTCAAAATGGGTGGTAATCCATTTACCTTTTCTGGCTTAACAGGGATGGGCGATTTAATTGTGACGTGTACAAGTGTCCATTCACGTAATTGGCGCGCAGGAAACCTACTTGGAAAAGGTATGAAACTAGAAGAAGTACTTGAGCAAATGGGTATGGTCGTAGAAGGTGTTCGTACGACGAAGGCAGCTTATCAGTTAGCAGAAAAATATGGTGTAGCTATGCCGATTACAACAGCTCTATATAAGGTGCTTTTCGATGGAGAAGAGCCAAAAGCAGCAGTAGATGCATTGATGATGCGTGTGAAAAAACGCGAAATTGATGAAATGATGAACTGATTGGGATTTATAGGGTTAATCACCGAGAATCAGGTATGATATTTGGATTATGGGGATGAACCATGTTTCATCCTTAAAATTGACACAAACAGAAGGCTCATTTAATGGTCCTTCTGTTCTTTTTTATGTCTAGCGTAGTATAATGTATGTTGATTGTTTTTCGTTCACATTAGTGAAAAGATGCAACGTTTTTCAAGAAAGGTGGTTGTTTGATTGGGTCCTTTAGCACATATGGCTCCATTAGATGTAATGTGGGTATCCTTCTATTGCATAATTTTTATGGTTATTTCTGTAGGTTTAATTTATTTAGGTCGTCATAAAATTTCAAATGGTTTTATTCGTACGATTGTTAATTTGACAGCATACATATTATTTGGGCTTGGTACGTTTTTAATGGTGCTTGTTGTTGCAACATGGCCATCGTAACAAAGGCTCGTTAATTTGCGGAAAACTTATGCTTATTTGAAGTTGTGAAATATATGCCAATTAGTATTTGTTTGTAGGGAGGAAAAGCAAGATGAAAAAAATGATAGTCTTCTTCATGACAATGACTGCAGTATTGCTTGCTGGCTGTGTGATGCCGGAAGATGAAAAGATAGCAAAACAAATGCCGGATGTAGATCAGCTTGCAGCGGTTCAACGTGCTGTTGATGAATATCGAGAAGCATCGGGTGGTCTTGTACCGATTAAAACGAGTGATGTAGATACAGATATTTACATTAAATATTTGATTGATTTTGAAAAACTTGTGCCGAAACATATCGCTCAAATTCCTGGTAATGCTTACGAAAAAGGTGGAATTTATCAATATACGATTTGGGATCCTGAAAATACGGCTGAAGTAAAGTTAGTGGATTTAAATGCTGCAGAGCGTATGCGTGAAATTAATATCCGTAAAATGGCTATGGCCTATTTACCGATAAAGAGCGCTATTTCTGATAATGTGTACAAAATTGACTTTAAAAAATTAGGTTATAAAACGGATCTTACGGTGAAAAGTATATATTCAGGGACGGAATTACCACTGTTTATGACAGGTGATGGTGAGCTTCATGTCGATTATTTAGTAGATCTTGGTTTGCTATTAAAAGAAGACAAGCCAGATGTTAAACCGGGTGACGATATTCGACAACTACTTATCGACAAATATCCGGTAGTGCCAGCGTACTCTGTACCTTATACAGTCGATGAAAACGGTGAACCTACCTATATGATGTCTGCATATGTACCGGTTAAAAAAGAAGTGCCTGAAGTAACTGAAACTGATACCAAATCAAAATAAAATGGTCATGCTCCTTACAAATGTGAGGGGCATTTTTCGTTGTCTAGGAAACCGCGCAACATCCTCGAAATCGCTTCGGGCTCGTAAGCAGCTTGTCGGATGTGAACGAGCGCTTTAGCGCATTTGTTCTATTCTCTTTCTGGAACGCATATAGTGAAAAAGCGTAGATAAAGGAGGAACGATAGTGACTGAAGCGGTATTTAAAGAGATTGCAGAGCGCACGAATGGCGATGTTTATATTGGTGTTGTAGGGCCGGTGAGAGTTGGGAAGTCCACGTTTGTAAAAAAAGTAATGGAATCCGTTGTCATACCTAATATTGTGGATGATACAGAAAGAATGCGTGCACAGGACGAGCTGCCGCAAAGTTCACCTGGGCCAGTGATTATGACTGCTGAACCTAAATTTGTGCCAGCACAAGCTACTCGTATTTCTGTTGGAGATGATGCACTATCATTTCAAATTCGATTAGCAGACTGTGTAGGTTATGTGATTGAAGGAACGAAAGGGTATGAAGATGAGAATGGACCTAAATTTGTCCACACACCTTGGCATACTGAGGCAATTCCGTTCCAAGAGGCAGCGAAGATCGGAACAGATAAAGTAATTCGCGATCATGCCAATATCGGTGTAGTCATTACTACTGACGGTACAGTAAATGGCATTAATCGAAATGCTGCTCAAAAGGCAGAGGAAGAAATTGTTGCACAATTAAAAGAAATTGGTAAACCTTTTGTTATTGTATTGAATTGTCAAATGCCTGCACGTGAGGAAACGATTCATTTACGTAACGAGCTGTTGGAGAAGTACGAGGTACCGGTAATTCCGATTTCGATTGATCAAATGCGACCACAGGATATTCAATTTATTTTACAGGAAGCATTATTTGAATTTCCGATTCGTACGATTGAGGTTGAAAAGCCGGATTGGTTAGATGTTCTTGAGCCAACACATGAATTAAATGCGGCACTTGTGGATTCAATGGAATCTATTTTACAATCTGTAACGAAAATTCGAGATGTTCAATTAGCATCAGATGCTTTTAAGGATCTGGATTTTATCTCGAATAGTGAAGTTGTGCATGTTGATGCAGGTGTTGGCACAGCGATTATTCGCGTTTCTATTAAAGGTGAGCTGTATAAAGCGGTATGTAATGAATGGTTAGATGAGCCGATTGAATCGAAAAAGGATTGGCTTTTATATATTAAGGAGTCGGCTGAAGCGAAGGAAGCTCAAAAACGCTTCCGTGAGGCCATTAATGATGCGAGAAAAGACGGTTATGGTGTGACACTACCGATGATGCAAGAATTTGAACCGACAGCACCAGAGCTTATTAAACAAAATAACTTTTATGGTGTACGAATGAAAGCGTCGGCTCCTTCGTTCCACATCATTCGAATTGATATGGAATCGGAATTTGCACCACTCATAGGTTCGGAATTTCATAGCCAGCAATTATTGAAAGATTTGAAGCATGCCTATTTGCATGATCGTGATGCTTTATGGCAAACTCAATTATTTGGCACACCATTACATGAGGTGTTAAAAGAGGGTATTCGATATAAAATGAGCGCCGTTCCAAATAGCTCTAAAAAGAGAATGCGTCAAACAATTGAACGTATGGTGAACGAAGGCGAAAGAGGTCTTGTGACGTTTATTTTATAATGGATAAATTGTTATACTATGTAAAAATATATAGCAGGACTTTTCAATTTTCATAAGAAAAGTCCTGCTATTGCTTTTTTTTTGTGTAAAAAAACGGTTATTTGTAGAAATCATTGTTGAATTCAGTTGCGTCGCGGTTTTCTATGTGTTACTCTTTTTACAGATTGAGGTTCATGACCCTTTGAGAGGAGGTGGATAGTGTGAATAAAACAGAATTAGTAAACTCTGTGGCTGAAGCAGCAGGTCTTTCGAAAAAAGACGCTTCTAAAGCAGTTGAATCTGTATTTGATACAATTCAAGAAGCTCTTGCAAAGGGTGACAAAGTACAACTGATTGGTTTTGGTAACTTCGAAGTTCGTGAGCGTGCTGCCCGTAAAGGACGCAACCCACAAACAGGTATGGAAATCGAAATCGCTGCAAGTAAAGTACCTGCTTTCAAACCAGGTAAAGCGCTTAAAGATGCTGTAAAATAATACGCATCAATAAGTTACATAGGGCAGTCTTCATGTTTACATGGAGGCTGCTCTTTTTAATGTTAAGGATGAAGTGAATTACATAAAAATAAAATTTATGCAGATAATTGCCGGAAAATGTTGATATAGAGTTAGCTGTTTTGCGCTAGTGTTGCGGATATGCTACGATGCAAAGAGAAATGTGTAAAGCTTTTAAATGCAGGAGGGTTTTTAGGGATGTCGAAAGTAGATTTAAAGAAAATTGAAGAAGCAGTAAAAATGATTTTAGAAGCAGTTGGAGAAGATGTAGAGCGTGAGGGATTGCTCGATACACCGAAACGTGTGTCGAAAATGTATGCTGAAATGTTCAGTGGTTTACATGAAGATGCAAAAGATTATTTTAAAACCGTTTTCCATGAAGATCATGAAGAATTAGTTTTAGTAAAAGATATCCCATTTTTCTCAATGTGTGAACATCACTTAGTACCATTTTACGGAAAAGCACATGTTGCCTACATACCGAAAGACGGTGTAGTAGCGGGATTAAGTAAACTTGGTCGAGCTGTCGAAACGATTGCTCGTCGTCCACAGTTACAAGAACGCATTACATCATCTGTAGCGGATACAATTATGGAAATGTTACAACCACAAGGAGTCTATGTTGTTATTGAAGCTGAGCATATGTGTATGACAATGCGAGGTTTAAAAAAGCCAGGAGCTAAAACGATAACATCTGTTGCAAAAGGCGTCTATGAGATTGATGAAGTAAAGCGTCGTGAAGTATTGTCATTTATTCAAATGTCTTAAATTGAATTTCTAATTATGTTATGATGAACAAAGAAATTACGAGATGTTAGGAGATAAAAAATATGGCGCAAGATTATATTGTCATTCAAGCTGAAGAAGATGGCGTGCATGTCATTGGTTTAACAAGAGGGACAGATACGAAGTTTCATCATTCAGAAAAGCTAGATGCAGGCGAAGTAATGATTGCACAATTTACTGATCATACATCTGCCATGAAGATTCGTGGTAAAGCACAAATCCATACAGGTCATGGTGTTATTCAGAGCGAAGCGAAGAAATAAACAGTAAAAAATAATCGAAAACTTTTTATGTCGAATCGTTGTATATGCTATAATTGCACAGTAAGTTTATGAACTATACAACAGTATTTGATGGTGAAATGGAGTAAGGTCTATGGATGAAACATACATTCAAAATTCAATAGCACAACTTAAAACAGATATTTTCATGGATGTTCGACATAGAACTTTACAAAAGTACACAGGTGAGCCTGTACTTGATGAAAATCAGTTGTTTTACTTGTTAATGCCCTTTTTTAATGGGGAAAATTGGCGAAAGGAGCATAGAGAAGCTGCAATTACTGTCGGAATTATTTATGCTGCATTGGCTGCGCATGATTTTATAAAAGAAACAGATGCCACGTCAAAAGAACAGCAGCTAACCGTTTTAGCTGGGGACTTTTATAGTGGGCGCTATTATGAAATTTTAGCGGGTTCAGGAAACGTAGCGTTAATTCGTACGCTATCAAAAGGCATTGTAGAACGATGCGAGCATCAAGTGAAAGTGTACGAAAAAGAAACGCGTATGATTGAACAGTGGATTACTTCTCTTGAAAATATTGAAGCGGGTCTAATTCGCCAGTTTTTCCGACTTTATTCATTTGATGCATATTGTCCGATTATGGAGAAGAGCTTAGTACTGTTCCGTTTGCAACATGAATGGACAAGTTACCGAGCAGGGCAAAAAACACGATTCAATAAAGCGATTGCTACGAGTATTTCAGTGGATAATGATACTTTTGAAAATATAATACGACAACATATAAACGCAAGAACAAATGAGTTAAAGCGACTTATTGAAGAAGCTGAATTTTTACAGCAGGACGTGAAAATAATTTTACAAGCTCGCGTAGATGCATAGTGAAAGCTAGCTACGCAAAAGAACGAGAGAGGTTTGACGAAATGGCTAAATCGAAAGAAGAGCGCGTACACGAAGTATTTGAACATATATCAGAAAGCTATGACAAGATGAATGGTGTCATTAGCTTTCAAATGCATATAAAGTGGCGTAAAGATACGATGAAGAAAATGGCGGTTAAACCAGGGTCAAAAGCGTTAGATGTATGCTGTGGTACGGCTGACTGGACGATAGCGCTTGCACAGGCTGTAGGTGAGACGGGTGAAGTGAAAGGGCTAGATTTCAGTGAAAATATGCTGAAAGTTGGCGAAGAAAAGGTAAAACCTTATTCTCAAATTGAACTTTTACATGGAAATGCTATGGAGCTACCATTCCCAGACAATACATTTGATTTTGTGACAATTGGATTTGGCCTACGTAATGTCCCAGATTATTTGCAGGTATTAAAAGAAATGCAGCGTGTTGTGAAACCAGGAGGCAAGGTTGTCTGCTTAGAAACGTCACAACCTGAGATTCCAGGCTATCGTCAGTTATTCCGTTTCTATTTTAAATTTATTATGCCGTTATTCGGAAGAATTTTTGCGAAAAGCTACAAGGAGTATTCTTGGTTACAAGAGTCTGCAAATGACTTCCCAGGAATGAAGAAATTAGCTGCGATGTTTGAAGAGGCCGGCTTAGAAAAAGTAACTTACAAGCCATATAGTGGTGGTGCCGCTGCGATGCATATGGGATGGAAAAAAGAACAATAATGGGGGAAGGTTTTCACGCGTGGAAAAGATGAAGTTAAAACTACTCTATTCTGATTTGAAATCGGATATAGAAGTCATCGAAAAAGAATTAGAAACAGCGTTGAACTCGTCTTCAAACCTGTTAAATGACGCCTCCCTCCACCTTTTACAAGCGGGAGGGAAAAGAATACGACCAATATTTGTGTTACTTGGTGCGAAGTTTGGCGACTATAACATTGCTAACATTAAAGACGTGGCTGTCCCATTAGAACTTATTCACATGGCTTCACTTGTACATGATGATGTCATAGACGATTCGGACTTGAGAAGAGGACGCCCGACTGTAAAAGCACAGTGGAATAATCGAGTGGCGATGTATACGGGTGACTTTATTTTTGCAAGAGCCCTTGAATATATTACAAAGCTTGAAAATCCGCTTATTCATCAAATTTTAGCTAAAACGATGGTAGAAATTTGTAATGGTGAAGTAATTCAAATCGAAGATAAGTTTGAGCTTGATCAAAGCTTGAAAGATTACTTTAGACGTATTAAGCGTAAAACAGCGCTCCTAATTTCTTCAAGCTGCGAGCTAGGGGCAGTTGCGGCAGGTGTAGATGCTAAAACGACAAAACATCTAAAGCGCTTCGGTTATTTTGTTGGGATGAGTTTCCAAATCATAGATGATATTTTAGATATCGTTGCAACTGATAAAGAGCTTGGTAAACCAGCAGGCAGTGACCTATTACAAGGGAATATTACGCTTCCGATTTTGCTGCTAAAAGATGATCCACAAATGCAACCATACTTGAAAAAAGTTATTGCTGGTGAGCTAACTGAGCAAGAACGTCAAGATATGCTACGCTATGTGCGTAATTCTGATGCAATTGAACAAGCGAAAAAGATGAGTGACAAGTATTTAAAAAAAGCGCTTCTCGAAATTGACGCATTGCCGAAGCTACCTGTTAGAAAAAAACTTCGGGATATTGCTTTATTCATGGGGAAACGTAAATTTTAGCTAATAGTTGTACATTGTCTCATAGTTTGTTAATATTTATCGGTAGGTGTAAAACCTGTTAGACGATTTTAAGGAGTGTTTTAAACATGGCAATCGAAAAAACTTTTTTAATGGTTAAACCAGACGGCGTACAACGTCAATTAGTAGGTGACATTGTTGACCGTTTCGAACGTAAAGGATTCGTTCTTCGTGGTGCGAAATTAATGACAATCACTGAAGAATTAGCAAAACAACATTATGCAGAGCATGCTGAGCGTCCATTCTTCGGCGAATTAGTAGACTTCATCACTTCAGGTCCTGTATTTGCAATGGTATGGGAAGGCGAAAACGTTATCTCTGTTGGACGCCTAATGATGGGTGCTACAAACCCTGCTGAATCAGCTCCAGGAACAATCCGTGGTGACTACTCTACAACAGTATCTCACAACGTAATCCATGGTTCTGATTCATTAGTATCTGCAGAGCGCGAAATTGCATTATTCTTCAACGCAGCAGAACTACAAGCTTAATAACAGCAACCTTAAAACAACTATCGTTTTTAAAGCGATAGTTGTTTTTTTGCGTTGTGGTCTAGGAAGCCGCTGCCGGATGTGAATGAATGCTCTAGTACAATTAATCTCGTCTAAAAAGGTAAATGTAAGGTAGATCGTTAATAAATCTGAAATGATGGTGAATAAATAACAAAATGCGTCCAATAAATCTGAAAGGATAGTAAATAAAGAGTGACCATAATAGAAAATGTGTTTCTAGTAAGGTTTATGAGCATGTGAAACAAGTGTTTTTTTGGTGAAAGGTCGATAAAATGTTTAATTGGGTCGATAGCATACAAAATGAGGTCTATAATATTAAGAAAAGGGTCGATTAAAGTAGCTAAAAGATCGATACTACCCCGGTAGCCGCTCAACTAATGCTGATGAGCCAAAATATCCGGTAATTTTATAGAAAAACGCCTTCGTATCGAAAAAGTTTACTGAAAAAGTGAAACAATCTAAATACTTATGTCGTATAATTTAGGTAAGGGAAGGGTGTGGAGGTATGAGCATTGCAATTGTTGCGATAGTTGGTGGAGTAATCATCGCATTAGCGGGTATTTTTACCGATGCATTTGCAAGTCAACGAAAATTACAATTAAAAACTGTTCAACAAGAAGTAGAGTTGGAAAAACTGCGACTCGAAACATATAGGATGGAAACAGAAAAAATGAGACTAGAACTAGAGCATTCGAAGGTTCAATTGCTGGAAACGAAGCAAAGTTCTCTCAACAAACCGTGATTCCTAAGGATAAGCTATTTCAGAAATGTCTAATTTCCGTTATAATGGTTGTAAGCAATATGAGGGGATAGATGACGATATGTCTAATTATGAAAAATTTATTGAAGGCATTAAGCGTGTGACAGGAATTGATTTGGCCTTATACAAGGAAGCGCAGATGAAGCGTCGTTTAACATCTCTTTATGAAAAAAAGGGCTATGCTGATTTTGTGGATTTTCTTAAAGCGCTAGAAAAAGACCGTGATTTAATGAATGAGTTTTTAGATCGTATGACGATAAATGTTTCAGAATTTTATAGAAACGGAAAAAGATGGGAAGTTTTAGAAAAGAAAATTTTTCCGAAGCTGTTACAAAATAATAAACGCTTGAAAATTTGGAGTGCAGCTTGTTCAACAGGTGAAGAGCCATATTCGCTTGCGATGGTACTTTCACAGCATGTGCCATTATCTCAAATTCAAATTTATGCAACTGATTTAGATGAAAATGTTATTCAAAAGGCGAAATTAGGTCTTTATCCAGAGCGTTCGTTAGCTGAGGTTCCAAAAGACATTCAGACGAAGTATTTTGATAAAGAAGGTAACTTCTATAAAGTAAAAGATGAAATCAAGAAATGTGTAACTTTCAAAAAGCATAATTTATTAAAAGATAAATATGAGACAAACTACGATTTGATTGTTTGTCGGAATGTCATGATTTACTTTACGGAAGAAGCAAAAGATTTAATTTATCAAAACTTTAGTAAATCAATGCGTAAGGATGGCATTTTATTTGTTGGATCTACTGAACAGATTTTTAACCCATCACGTTATGATTTTGATGTAGAAGATACATTCTTTTATCGCAAAAATCAATAATGATGAAAAATAGAAGTTAGAGCAGGTAAGCATGATTTCTAATACTTGTGCAGTTGGTACAAGCATTGGGAGGTACTAACAATTACGCTTTTCGCTTGTGATGAGCGAAAAAGCGTATTTTTTTAAAGTGCGACGCTCGCATTTGTGAAAAGTCGTTCGTCTGTTTTTACCGACTTAGGATGGTAACATTATACGAAAATCATTCAGAATATTCGCATATAGTTAGAGAACATATGCAAACTGCACTGTTTTTTTAATAAATATATGTTATAGTAAAAAAATACATACTTTAGCGAGTTGAAGGGAGAAAGTGTTTTATGCGTTACTTAACAGCAGGAGAGTCTCATGGACCTCAATTGACGACAATTATTGAGGGGTTGCCGTCTTTATTACCAATTACAACAGAAAAAATTAACCACGATTTAAAACGTCGACAAGGAGGCCATGGTCGCGGTCGTCGTATGCAAATCGAAACAGATACAGTAGAAATCGTAGGTGGTGTTCGCCACGGTCAAACACTAGGTTCACCCGTTGCACTCGTTGTGACAAATGATGACTGGAAGCATTGGACAAAAATTATGGGCGCAGATCCACTACCTGAGGATGTTAATCCAGACGATATTAAACGTCAAATTTCACGACCACGTCCAGGACATGCCGATTTAGTAGGTGGCATGAAGTATGGTCACCGTGATTTACGTAATATTTTAGAGCGTTCTTCAGCGCGTGAAACAACTGTACGTGTGGCAGTCGGTGCTGTAGCGAAAACTTTACTAAATGAGTTAGGAATTTCAATTGTGTCTCACGTTACTGAGATCGTAGGCATTAAAGCAGATACATCCGTAGTAGAGGGCAAATCCGCAGACGAAATCCGGGAGATTATAGAAGCGGATCCTTGTTACTGTGTAGACCCTGTAGCTTCTGCCAAAATGGTGGAGGCAATCGACGAGGCGAAAAAAGCCGGCGATACAATTGGTGGTGTTGTGGAAGTGATTATCGAAGGGATGCCAGCGGGCGTTGGCTCTTATGTACATTATGACCGCAAACTTGATGGGAAACTAGCAGCAGCTATGCTTTCTATTAATGCATTCAAAGGTGTCGAGTTTGGTATTGGCTTTGAAATGGCGCGTCGTAAAGGCTCTGAAGTACATGATGAAATCCTTTGGTCGGAAGAAGAGGGTTACACGCGCACCACTAACCGCCTAGGTGGATTAGAGGGTGGTATGTCTACAGGCATGCCAATCGTCGTTCGTGGGGTTATGAAACCAATTCCAACATTATATAAACCACTACAAAGTGTTGATATTGAAACGAAGGAACCATTTAAAGCGAGTGTAGAGCGTTCGGATAGCTGTGCAGTACCAGCTGCCTCTGTTGTAGCAGAACATGCTATTGCTTGGGAAATAGCGAGTGCCATTATGGAACAATTCCATAGCGATCAATTGCCACAACTAAAAGCGCAAATCGATGAACACCGTCGCTATACTAAGGGGTTTTGATGTATGCGTGTACCAGTGGAAACAAAATCGCATCAATATGAAGTTGTAATCGGTCATAACTTTTTAAGCGAAGCGGTCAAATCATTTGATGCGAAATTACAAAAGGCAGATAAGCTTTTTGTTTTTACAGATGAAAATGTTTGGGCTGCACAAGGTGAATATTTCAAGGCTAACTTTCCATATGCTTTTGAAGTATTTGTTTTACCCGCTGGAGAAGCTTGCAAAACATTCGAGCAATATTATGCTGCACAAACATTTTTGTTAGAGCAAAAATGCTCTCGGAAATCATTTATCTTCGCCTTTGGTGGCGGGGCAGTCGGCGACCTAACAGGCTTCGTCGCAGCGACTTATATGCGCGGTATACCTTTCATTCAAATGCCAACGACAATTTTAGCGCATGACTCAGCGGTTGGAGGGAAAACAGCAATCAATCATCCACTTGGGAAAAATATGATTGGTGCTTTCTATCAACCAGAGGGCGTTATTTACGATACGATTTTCATAGAAAGCTTACCAGAGCGTGAGGTACGTTCAGGAACGGCGGAAGTCATTAAGCACGCAATGATTTCAAATAGTGTGTGGCTGGAGGAGCTTATGTCAGCCGATTCGGTTATTCATTTTAATACAGAGCAGCTTGCACAGCAGTTAAAAGCTGGTGTTGAAGTAAAAGCGAAAATTGTTTCTGAAGATGAAACAGAGCAAACTGTACGAAAATACTTAAACTTAGGCCATACATATGGTCATGCCATTGAAGCGGCTGCTGGCTACGGCAAAGTGGCGCACGGTGAAGCCGTAATGATTGGCCTTGTGTATTGCTTACTATTAAGCGAGCGTTACGGCGACATCGACCGTGCCTTTACAAAGCGTTTTTTACAATTTGCACTGCAAAATGGCTATCCATTTGAAGCAGTGGCGCGCTACCCATTTGAACAATTAACGGACTATTTATTGAAAGATAAAAAAACAGAGTATGGTGTATTACAATTTGTGCTTTTATCAAAAGTTGGGGAGCCATTTGTGCAATCCATTGAGTTAACAGAATGTAACGAGATCGATATTGAATTAAGACAATTATTAGCGGAGGTGCTTGTATGATTCGTGGTTTACGAGGTGCAACAACGATTGAATCGGACAAGCAAGAACTTGTATGGGATGAAACAGTGAAATTAGTGCAAGAAGTAGTGGCAGCGAATAATGTAACGCCAGATGACATTGCGTCCATCATTATTTCTACAACACCTGATATTACATCAGCTTTCCCGGCACGTGCAGTTCGATTAATGGAAGGTTGGCAGTATGTCCCTGTTATGTGTATGCATGAAATGAACGTACCCGATGCACTACCACTGTGCATTCGTGTATTAGTACACGCAAATGTAGAAATTGCACAAAAGGACGTGCGCCATTTGTACTTAAATGAGGCAATGAAATTAAGACCAGATTTAGCTCAAGTTAAATGATATAGAGGAGACGGTAACGATGAAATGGAAACAACAAATCCACGGAATGAAAGCATATCTACCAGGTAAACCAATTGAAGAAGTGAAACGTGAGTTCGGCTTACAAGAGGTAATTAAACTTGCATCGAATGAAAACCCATTCGGTTGCTCACCAAAAGTTACAGCCTATTTAAAGGATGACGCGACGAATCATGCTATTTATCCAGATGGGTATGCACAGAGCTTACGCACAGCTGTTGCAACTCACCTAGACGTAAAAGAAACACAGCTTCTATTTGGCAATGGCTCAGATGATATCATAACGATTATTACACGTGCATTGTTGTATCCAGGTGTCAATACAGTGATGGCAGATCCATCGTTTTCCCAATACTCACATAATGCAGCAATTGAAGGGGCAGAAATAAGAAAAATCCCAACAATTGAAGGTGCTCACGATTTAGACGCGATGGCAAAGGCAATAGACGATGAAACGTCGGTAGTTTGGGTATGTAGCCCGAATAATCCAACAGGGGTAATTATTCCAGATACTGAGTTACGTGCATTTTTTGACAAAGTGCCGCCTGAAGTATTAATCGTATTGGATGAAGCGTATGTAGAATACGTCACTCATCCTGGTCATAAACCGACATTATCATTAATCGAAGAATATCCAAATGTGCTATTAATGCGTACTTTCTCTAAAGCTTACGGTCTAGCGTCATTCCGTGTAGGCTATGCCATTGGTCAAGCGGAATTGATTGCAAAACTGGAGCCTGTTCGTGCACCATTCAACAATACAAATTTAAGTCAAGCAGTGGCCGCTATTGCATTGCATGATCAAGCGTATATTCAATCTTGCCGTGAAGCGAATGAACAAGGAAAAAAACAATTTGTAGCATTTTGTGAAAAGCATAATCTAACAAATTATCCATCCGATACAAACTTTGTTTTCTTTGACACAGCGGCTGATAGTGATGTTGTCTTTAATGAATTAATGAAACGTGGCTTTATTATCCGAAGTGGTGCTGCATTGGGTGCGCCAGGCTTTATTCGCGTAACAATTGGTACAGAAGCACAAAACGCAGCTTTCTTAGCGCAGCTAGAAGAGGTGTTATGTGAGCTAGGAGTTATTGCATGACACGGAAAGTGCTCGTAATAGGTCTTGGGTTAATAGGTGGTTCTATCGCGCTGGCATTACAAAAAGCGCCAGAAACAAAAATCATTGGCTATGATATGGATGAAAAAACGCGTGAACATTCCAAAACATTACAAGTCGTTCATGAGACGGTTGCAGACCCAATAGAAGCGGCTGCAGAAGCAGATGTTATTATTTTCGGTACACCTGTGAATGCCACGATTGAATGGATGGAACAGCTAAAATCTTGGCCATTAAAAAGTAAAGTTATTGTAACGGATACAGGTAGTACGAAAAAATTGATTATGCAAAAGGCTGAAGAGCTCCGAGAGATGGGCATTACATTTATTGGTGGTCATCCGATGGCGGGGTCACATAAAAGTGGTGTGCTTGCGGCAAAGCCACATCTTTTTGAAAATGCGTACTATATGCTTACACCACTAGCTGGTGAGGAGATCATACATATGGCGCAGCTAGAAAGCTTATTGAAGTTTACGCATGCCAAAGTAGTAAGTGTGTCGGCACGTGAGCACGATCATATGACTGCGGTAGTTAGCCATTTTCCACATGTCGTTGCAGCATCACTTGTCCATCAATTGGGAGATGAAAAGAGCGAATACCCAATGACGCGCTCACTAGCTGCTGGTGGTTTCCGTGATGTGACGCGAATTGCATCGTCTAATCCGGTTTTATGGCGAGATATTACAATGCAAAATCGTGAAGAGCTTATTACACAGCTGACAGGCTGGCAAACAGAAATGGATCGAGTAAAGCAATTACTACTAGAAGGTAATGCTGATGACATAGAAGCGTACTTTACTGTGGCAAAAGAGATGCGAGATGAATTGCCAGTTAGTGCAGGTGCAATTTTTACATCTTTCGATTTATATGTGGACGTTCCTGACTATCCTGGGGTTATTTCAGAGGTAACAGGCTTCCTTGCACAAGAAAATATAAGTATTACAAACCTTCGCATTATAGAGTCGCGAGAAGATGTTTTTGGTGTTCTTGTTATTAGCTTACAAAGTGAAAATGATCGTGTACGCGCGGCCAATTGCATTCAGCAAAAAGCAAATTATGAAACATATATTTCTTAAAGTAATAGCAAAGGGGTGGAATGAAGATGACAGAAAAAGTATTACAATACAATAAAGTGCCTTTAAACGGTACATTAACAATTCCAGGCGATAAATCAATTTCGCATCGATCTGTTATGTTCGGTTCCATTGCGAAAGGTAAAACGACTGTGAGTGGCTTTTTACTTGGTGAAGATTGTTTAAGTACAATTGACTGTTTCCGTAAACTTGGTGTAACGATTGAAGTTGAGGGTACAAATGTTACGATTGAAAGTGCCGGAATTGATGCGTGGGAAGAGCCAAAAGAGTTACTGTATACAGGTAATTCTGGTACAACGACACGTTTAATGCTTGGCATTTTAGCTGGTTCAAATGTGCATGCTGTCATGGCAGGTGATGAATCGATTGCTAAGCGACCGATGCGACGTGTCATTGATCCGCTAAGACAAATGGGGGCGCAAATTGCTGGTCGTGCGAATGGGCAATTTACACCACTTGCGATTCAAGGCACTCAGTTAGAAGCGATTGATTATCAAATGCCTGTTGCGAGTGCACAAGTGAAGTCAGCTATATTGCTTGCAGGATTACGCGCAAAAGGCACGACGATTGTAAGAGAGATAGAAGTGTCGCGTGACCACACAGAACGCATGCTACAGCAATTTGGGGCGGAAGTAGATGTTCGAGATGGTGTCGTATCGTTTAGAGGCGGTCAAGCGTTAACTGGGACACATGTGGACGTACCTGGTGATATTTCATCTGCAGCCTTTTTCTTAGTAGCAGGTGCGATTTGTCAAGATAGTGAAATTATATTAGAAAATGTTGGTGTCAATCCAACACGTGACGGTATCATTGAAGTGCTTACGAATATGGGCGCGAATATGACGTTAAATCCTTCAGACGATCAACAAGCGGAGCCTACTGCAACGATTACGATGAAGACGTCACAATTACAAGGCACGACAATCGAAGGAGACATTATCCCTCGCTTAATAGACGAAATTCCTATTTTGGCATTATTAGCGACACAGGCAACAGGGCAAACGATTATAAAAGATGCCGAAGAATTAAAAGTAAAAGAGACAGATCGTATTACAGCGGTTGTGGATGAACTGAAAAAACTTGGTGCAAATATTGAGGCGACAGATGATGGAATGATCATTCATGGACCTACACCATTGCATGGTGCATCACTAAAAACATATGGCGACCATCGTATTGGTATGATGGGAGCAATCGCGGCATTAATAACAGATGGACCTGTCACACTCGATGATGCAGAGTGCATCGCCGTGTCCTATCCAACGTTTTTCGAGCATATAGATGCTATTAATAATTAAAAATGAATAATAATTTACTCCCTAAGTAATTTAGGGAGTTTTTTCTTGTTTCACAGAAAGATGTTGTGTAGCATAAAGAATAATAAGGAAAGAATAGGTGAATAACTGTGAATAATCCAATGAATGAACTTGTACACGCGCTTGAGCAGGGCGACTTAGCGTTAATAGACCAATTATTAGAACCCTTTTTAACAAATACTATGCCAGAAGAACAATATGAACTTGCTGAAATTTTTATGCAATATGGTTACATGAAAGAAGCAGACCGTGTCATCGAGCATTTACAGTTTTTATTCCCAGAAGAGGCGCAACTAAAAATCGACCGTGCGAATGTACTGATGGAACTTGGCGAGGAAGATGCTGCCCTCGATTTACTTTTGGAAGTGGAGGAGACAGCGCCAGAATATCCACAAGCACTATTAGTATTGGCGGATTATTATCAAATGCAAGGTTTGTTTGAAGTGGCTGAAAAGCGTATTAATGAGGCGTTGGCTATTTTACCGGATGAACCATTGCTACAATTTGCTAAAGCTGAATTATTATTTGAAACAGGACGTTTTTTAGAGGCCGCTCGTATTTATGCAGAGTTATATGAAAAGCAAGAGGAGTTTGCAGGTGTACGCTTAGTAGAAAGATTAGCAGAAGTGTATCGCGCCGGTGCTGCATACGAAACAGCACTTGATTACTATTTAGAGGCCCTTGAGGATGAAGTGAAGCCAGACGTATTATTTGGTGCAGCTTATTCAGCGTTTCAATCACAAAAATATGAACTGGCGATTACACAGCTTGAGGATTTAAAAGAATTAGATCCAGATTATTTTTCAGCGTATTTGTTGTTAGCTGAAAGTTACGCTATGACTGAAGAAAATAATAAAGCATACAGCGCGATAAAAGAAGGTTTAAAACGCGATGAATATGATAAAACATTGTATTTATTTGCTGGTAAATTGGCCTTGAAAAATAATTTACCTATTGAAGCGGAAAATTATTTGCGTGAAGCAATTGCACTAGACCCAGAGTATATGGAGGCTGTTTTAGTGTTAATATCTATCTTCACGAAGCAGGAACGTAGTGAAGATGTAATTGAGCTATTTGAAACGTTACAAACGAATGATTTTGAATGGACGACTTTATACCCGTTTGCAGCTGAAGCTTATTCTAAATTAGAAGCGTACGAACGCGCATACGAATTTTATCGTTTGGCATATACTGATCATATAGATGATGTAGACTTTTTAGAGAAGTTCAGTTATTTTTTATTAGAAGAAGGAAAACGTAAGGAAGCGAAAGAAGTTTTACAGAAATTATCTGTCTTGCAACCTGCTGAACCACAGTGGGTGGAAATGTTAGAAAACTTGGAGATCGAGTGAGGGAGGGGAGAGCGTATGGCTGCTTCCATATCAGTTGTCGACAAAAAGACTTTTGTAAGGTGGTTTTTGAAAAATTACCAACTAAAGCGCCGTGAATGCGTTTGGATTTTAAATTATTTATTAAGCAATGAAAAATTATTAAAGCATATTCGATTTGTAGAAGAAGCGCATTATTGTCCTCGGGCAATGGTTATGTCAACTGTTGAATCGACTGGTGTTCCATTTCGTTTTTATAAGGGAAATGTGATGACAGCGGATGCTGAGAAATCTTTTCATGATTTACGACTTCACGAGGAGGAAGATATGTACGTTCAATTAAATTTTCCAAATATCCCTCCAAGTGCACAATATTTAGCTGTTCTTGAAGAAAATCCTTATATGCCTGAGTATTTGCATATTAGTGAAAAGGATCGAATAATTGCAGAAGAAATGTTATCGAATAGCTTGCTCGTTTTTCAAGAGGAAAAGCTTTTAGAGCAAATAGATGAAGCGCTTGACTCTGGTGATAAAGAACGTTTTTATGAGCTATCCAATTTACTGCAAGCATTACAGCAAACAGCCCAGCAATCGTAATAGCTAAAAGCTTGAACTTATTCATAATTGTGTGCCCTTTGTTCACTTCTATATGTTACATTACTTAGTGAAGTATATTTTTCACTTTGTATTGGTTAACCTATAGAAGTGGAGGAGGGCCTTTTTGTTTGGCTGGATAGGGAGGATTTTTAAATGTTTTTTAATGCAAAAGATATTAATGAGTTTTTAGCACAAAAAGAGTTTATAGATACGGCGATTGTGCCGTTACTAGCAATCGATTTTTCGAATGAACAAATTAAGAAAAGTGGTTCGACGGCCGATTTTTTAATGTCATTAACGGCTTACATTGAGCAACAATTCAAGGGACGCTTACTGCTGATGCCACCATTTTCTTATAGTTCTGAAGATAAAGATGAACAAATGCCCGAAAAACTGGAACAACAATTACATAGCGTAGGCTTTAAACATGTATTTTTTATAACATGTGACCATTTTTGGACAAATAATAATGATACGTTAAGTGTCGTATGGTTACCGCCAATCCCGCTAGAATCAATGGATAAAGGGGTGAGAAACTCAATTCTAGAAGATCAATTAAAACAAGTAATTCCTCTTTTTTCGACAAAATGGGCTAAAATCGATTAATTTGTTTCAATAATTGTTCACATTCTCTAGTATTCCACAGAATGCTATATTGACCAAGCTATGGTCTTGATATATCATAGATATGTCCTAGTAATTACTATTTGTAAAAAGTATGTCCGTTGGACTGACCTTTAAAGTTAGAGGGGGGAAAAGGATGAGCAATAATAAAGTTTCAAGACGACAGTTTCTTAGCTACACTTTAACAGGTGTCGGTGGCTTCATGGCAGCAGGTATGCTAATGCCAATGGTGCGTTTTGCATTAGATCCAGTTCTTCAAAAGACTGAAGGTGGAGATTTTGTTCCTACATCAGCTAAAATTGCAGACATAACTGAAGTACCAACTAAAGTTGACTTTACATTCGAACAAGTTGACGCATGGTACAAAGCAGATGTTACAAACACTGCATGGGTTTATAAAGATGGCGATGCAATTATCGCATTATCACCATTGTGTAAACACTTAGGCTGCATGGTAGACTGGGAGCATAAAGATGGACATAAAAATCAATTCTATTGTCCTTGTCACGCTGGGCGTTACGAAAAAAATGGGCAAAACGTAGCAGGTACACCACCTCTAGGTCCGTTGGATGAATTTGAAGTACAAGAAAAAGATGGTTTATTAATGATTGGTCCATCAAAAGCAAATACTTTAGTTTAATTTGTAAGGGGGTACGAAATCAGTGCTAAACAAAATTTATGATTGGGTCGATGAACGATTAGATATTACACCGATTTGGCGTGATATTGCCGACCACGAAGTACCAGAACACGTTAACCCTGCACACCATTTCTCTGCGTTCGTTTACTGTTTCGGAGGATTAACATTCTTCATCACAGTAATTCAAATTCTGTCTGGTATGTTCTTAACAATGTACTATGTACCAGATGTTGAGAATGCTTGGAAATCGGTTTACTATCTACAAAACGAAGTAGCATTCGGCGAAATTGTTCGTGGTATGCATCACTGGGGAGCTTCATTAGTTATCGTAATGATGTTCTTACATACGCTTCGTGTATTCTTCACAGGTTCTTATAAGAAACCTCGTGAGTTAAACTGGATGGTTGGTGTAGGTATCTTTGGTGTTATGATTGGGCTTGGTTTCACAGGCTATTTATTACCATGGGATATGAAAGCATTATTCGCTACTAAAGTAGGTATCGAAATTGCTGCATCTGTACCATTTGTTGGAGAGATGATTAAAGTACTATTAGCGGGTGACGCAACTATTTTAGGTGCGCAAACGTTAACACGATTCTTTGCGATTCATGTATTCTTCTTGCCTGCAGTATTGTTTGGGTTACTAGCAGCTCACTTTATCATGATTCGACGTCAAGGAGTTTCTGGACCGTTGTGATTTTCTTGACGGTTCGATGATTTTTTAAAGGAGGGGACACTATGCATCGCGGAAAAGGAATGAAATTTGTCGGTGATTCTCGTATCAAAGCTAATCACAAGATGGTGAATCTTCCGAAAGACTATTCCGAATACCCAGGAAAAACGGAAGCTTTCTGGCCAAACTTCTTATTAAAAGAATGGATGGTTGGTGCTGTATTCTTAATTGGTTATTTATTATTAACTGTCGCTCACCCTTCACCACTTGAAGGTGCGGCAGATCCAACAAAAGCATATACTCCATTACCGGACTGGTATTTCTTATTTATCTATCAATTATTAAAATATACTTTTGCTTCTGGTCCTTATAACATTATCGGAGCAATCGTTATTCCGGGTATTGCATTCATGGCGCTATTATTAATGCCGTTCTTAGATACGACGCCAGAACGTCGTCCATCTAAACGTCCATTACCAACTGCGTTTATGTTATTAACTTTAGCTTCAATGTTCTACTTAACTTGGGAATCAGTTGCTAACCACGACTGGGAAGCTCAAAAAATCCAGGGTGCAATTGTGCACGAAGTAGAATTCGATAAAGAATCTGAAGGCTATAAGATTTACCAAGGTTCTTCATGTATTACTTGTCACGGTGAAGGTTTAGACGGTGGAGCTGGTGCGAAAGCACTGATGAACACTGGTTTAACTGCTGATGAAGTAATTGGAATTGTCGAGAATGGACAAGGCGCAATGCCAGGTGGTTTATGGCAAGGTTCTGATGAAGATCTTCAAAAACTTTCGGAATTCATTGAAAGCTTAAAAGCTGAATAATTTATAAAAAGAGTCAGGAAACTGGCTCTTTTTTTTCGCTTTCTCATACATAATTGTAGTAAATTAGGAAATGACTGAACATAAAGGAGTTTTACTTATGCAACTAACGCGCGCTAATATTTGGTATTTATTAACGCATCGTTCATTTTTAATTTTATTATTAATCGTGAACTTCTTAGGGACAGTATACGGCTACTACTGGTATAAGTGGCAGCTAGCTATTACGGACCCGATTTTTTATATTTTCGTGCCTGATAGTCCAACCGCAAGTTTGTTTTTTTGTTTCGTGATAGTTGCATGGCTTCTAGGAAAACATTGGCCTTTGATGGAAGTTTTAGCACTTGTGACACTTGTCAAGTATGGATTATGGGCGGATGTTATGAATTTATGGTCGTTTGTCGAAACGGGCTTTGTAGACCCTGAAGGCTTGATGTTAGTGGCATCACATTTTGCAATGGCAGCTCAAGCCGTCATTTATATGTCGAAATATACGTTTAAATTATGGCATGTGGGGATAGCTGCGGTTTGGACATTGCATAATGATGTCATTGATTATGTATTTGGACAAATGCCAATGTATCGTTCTTTGGCGGATTATACACAAATAATTGGCTATTTTACGTTTTGGTTGTCGATTGGCTGCTTGAGTTTGGCGATTTTGTCAGTAAAATGGCGCAATCATTTGCCGAAATGAATAAGACAATATATGATAATAATATAGGATATGAGAGGAGTTAAGACATTGTTTATTGTCTATTTTATTATTATCTTAGCGCTGCCGCTATATGCGCAGTATAAGGTGAAAAGCACGTATAAGAAATTTGCTACTGTAAGAACATCTAAAGGGCAAACAGGTGCTGAGGTTGCACGTGCTATGTTAGATGCAAACGGCTTATTCGATGTACGTGTAGTACCGACACAAGGTGTGTTGTCAGATCATTACAACCCTGCAACGAAAACTGTCGCTTTGTCGGAAAAAAACTTTTATGAAGCGAGTATCGCTGGTGCTTCAGTTGCTGCCCACGAGGTTGGACATGCCATTCAACATAAAGAGGCATATTCAATGCTTACATTACGCAGTAAATTAGTACCGGTTGCGAATATATCATCTAATGCATCATGGATTTTCGTAATGATTGGTTTGTTAGCAAGTATTGAAGGACTATTATTAGTAGGTATTGTTCTTTTAGCAGCTGGTGTTGTATTCCAACTTGTCACATTGCCTGTCGAATTCGATGCATCTAATAGAGCAATGAATGAGCTTACTGCTATGGGAATGATTTCAAATAGTGAAGAACGCGATGCGCGTAAAGTATTAAATGCTGCTGCGTTAACTTATGTCGCTGCTGCAATTGTTGCAGTTCTGGAGTTAGTACGTTTATTGTTAATTTTCACAAATATGCGTAGTGAAGACTAGTTTGTAATGAATAAACTCGCCTGAATTTGGGATCATTCCCATAGGCGAGTTTTTTTGTTGTATTAGATGGGGGCTTGGTAGGGATTCGCTCCGTTGTTAGTGGTTGGAGCGCTCGGCTGGAATGTCTGAACGCTCGGCTGGAGAGTCTGAACGCTCGGCTGGAGAGTCTGAACGCTCGGCTGGAGAGTTTGAACGCTCGGCTGGAGAGTCTGAACGCT
>JAVWKG010000024.1:0-6931 GCA_036638655.1 Lysinibacillus sp.
GTGGTGGGTATACTTTTCAATGGATTTTATCGTATCCATATGAAGAAATCGCAAATAATATAACGCTACCTATAACAATTCACTATATTAATGGCATGAAAGGTGAATGGAATTTTGATATTCCAATTAAACAGGAAAAAGGTAAGACGGTAGTAGTGAATCATTTAGAATCGTATCCAAACGAAGGTGTTTCTATAAAGATTAAAGACATAATGATTGCGGAAGTGTCTTCTACTTTGGAGTTCGAAACAGTTTCTGAATATAAACAGGATCAAATCAATTTTGAGAAAGCATTAGATGAAAAAGGAAATGTATTATTGCACGGTGGAAATAAGTCGTTAATTTCTCGAACAGAAGAAAAGGATGGTTACCGTTCAACTTTACGTAAAACGACAAGTAAGATAGATGAAGATGTCCAATCCATTACATTTTATCCGTCTTTAGCTATTGTCGAAGCACCTGCCCAACAGTTGCTCAATAGCTCAACGTTTACATTAAAAAGTGCACGTTCAAATTTAAAAATCAAAGTGAACAGTATTACTGAAGAAGATAGCAAAGTAACTGTGGATTATCAGCTTCAAGGATTCGATGGCGACCGTTCCGATATTCTTAAACATAACCTAGCTTATGCATTCACTTTAGTCGATAACGATTATGTTGATAAAATCGATCCAGAAAATCCCTACCCACCAGAAGGGCATAGCATTGCAAAAAATGAAGTGAAACTACTGGATAAAAAGACGGGGCATTACCAATCAGTTTTCTATTTAAATGGTGAAGAAAAAATAGAGGACTTCTCATTGCAAAATACGGTTTTACAATTTGATTTTAATGGCTTTATTAGAACGAAAGAATTAGCGCCATTTACTGTTCAATTGTCAAAGTGATAATAATTGAAAGTGGGCGCTTTTAATTTCCATTCACTTTACGCACCACCAGGTATTGGGACAACAGAGTGTTGTTTCAATACCTGGTGTTTTTTTGTTTATTTTGTACATGTTTTATAAATTAAGGTCAATGTACTAAATGAAATTAAATGACGTTTATAAAATTCAGAAAGTTAAGTATAATATAGAAGCTATTGGTTAATTTTAAAACATTTGGGGGTTTTATAATGCAACAAAATCTTTATACACCGAGTTTGGCAGATGGGGAGGTAAGCAAGAGCAAGAGTTTTGAAGTTGGTCAGTTATTTATAGTAGCTATATTGGGAGGAATTATTGCTATTGCAGTATTAGGAATCCGAAATGCTAAATGGTTACATGTAGAGAAAAAATACATACATATTTTGACTGCAGTTAGTGTTGTACTTTACGTATGTAAGCTGGGATTGGTATACGCAATTACACATCAGATAATAGATATGGATGAGGCGTTTATAAAACTCATCGGGCGCTTATTTGGTGCAGTTTGCTTTTTTGTTTATTTTGCGTTTTTAAAAAGACCCTTCAACGATCACAAAGTGCTTGATGGAACAACCGAGTCATTAATAGGTCCCGGCTTAACATGGTGCATAATAGCGATATTGATTGATGGCTTACTTAATGCATTTGTCGGCGCATTGTAAGTAATGAAGAAAAGAAATGAAGGGGTGTAACAAAA
The DNA here is from genome assembly GCA_036638655.1 of Lysinibacillus sp. Classification (GTDB taxonomy): domain Bacteria; phylum Bacillota; class Bacilli; order Bacillales_A; family Planococcaceae; genus Lysinibacillus. The sequence goes on from JAVWKG010000024.1 coordinate 1,603, forward strand.
TGAGTGAGTATGAGAAGAATTCCTTAGATATTATTGAACATTATTTTGATATTGGCAAATATGGGCAAGTGATTGAGCAAGCACAAGAAGTGGCGCGGGAATATCTAGCAAATAGCCGCTTTTGGTACATATTAGGGTACAGTAACTATGTACAGGATAATTTTAACGAGGCCGAAGAGCAATTAATGGAATCCATGAATTTAGGCTATGATGGGGAATTTGTCTATTATGTATTAGGTCATATTTATATGGAGACTGAGAGATGGCAAGAAGCAGAGGAAGCTTTTCTTGAAGTTCTACAATTGGACCCAAATGATGCAGTAACACACGCTAGTTATGCTTCATTAATGAAAAGGACAGGGCACCGAAAAAAGGCAAAACTACTCATAGAAAAAGCACTAGAATTAGAACCGGAAAATGCATATGTACTACGCCGACATTTTATCTTAGAGGGGATGAATAGTAGTAGGGAGCAGCAGATACTTTCTTTGGAGCAATATATTAATTCCGATGATAGTGAACTGTCGAAATTACTACATCTTGGTGTGAACGCCTCTTTCCGTGGCAATACAAAAGAGGCGAAAGAGCATTTTCGCCAAGCCTTTTTATTAAAGCCAGAAGATAAAGAGTTATTATCGATTTTAGAGGATATTGAAATTGCTGCACATCCATTATTATTACCTAATCGAATAATGGAGCGCCTAGGCGGAGCGGCTGGATTATGGGTAATTGGTGTCGGGATGACGTTTCTATTATTCAAGTTAGGCTTTGAAGATCTAGGTGTATTATGGGTGCAATGCTATGTCGTATTCGCTCTTTACACATGGGTTTCTGAACCGCTTGTTAAAATGCTAAGGAAAGTAAAGGGGTGATTCATATGGATAAAGTGAATTGGTTACAAAAGATGGTTGAGCAAAGTCCAGAAGATCCACAGGCGCATTATTGGCTTGGGAAAGAATTAGCTGAAAGTGGTCGTTGGTTAGAGGCTATTCAATCTTACACTGCAGGCGTTTCTAAATGTACAGATGAGGCATTACGCACAACAATAATTGCCGAACTGACAAAAGCAAGTGTAGCAATGCAACAAGTAAACGTAGCTAGTTCGCCAATTGTACAAGAAGATGAAACAGAACTTGAAGATTTAGAAGAAGCAGATGAACTCGAAGACGATTATGAATATCAAGAAGACTACGAAGAACACATTGACGAAGATTTCTCTGAGGACACTGAAGAAGAATCCGAGGAAATGCAAAGTGCTTCTACGACGGTGCAAAAGACAAAGTTAAAGGACCTTGAACCACGCTTTAAAGTTATTGATGGCAATAAAACTGAAAAGCCGGTTAAAAAGGAAAAGGTTCAAATAAGTTTTGCGGATGTTGCTGGATTAGAAGATTTAAAAAAGACCATTAACCTTCGAATTATTAGCCCGTTTTTCAATAAGGGCTTGTTTGCGAAGTTTAAAAAGAAGGTTGGGGGCGGTGTTTTACTGTATGGTCCACCTGGATGTGGGAAAACATTTATTGCCAAGGCAACTGCAGGCGAGTGTAAGGCGCATTTTTATCCGGTCCATATTACGGACATATTAGATCCGTATATTGGTGTAAGTGAACAAAATTTGAAGGCTATTTTTGATAAGGCTCGCTATCAAAAGCCAAGTATTATGTTTTTTGATGAGGTAGATACAATCGGCTTTAGCCGTTCAAAGTCATCGAGTCATACTCGTGGTGTAATTGATACATTTCTTACGGAGATGGAGGGCATTGATACGAGTACAGATGAGGTACTTGTGATGGCTGCTACGAATACACCTTGGGATGTAGACAATGCATTAAAACGTCCAGGTAGATTTGACCGTTTAATTTTTGTTGCTCCACCAGATGAGGAAGCAAGGGGGCAAATATTCAAACTGAAGTTGAAAGATCGATTTGCTGAAGATATCAATGTAGCAAAATTAGCTGCACAAACGGAATTTTTCTCAGGTGCAGATATTGAAAATGTAGTTGAGTTAGCTTCTGAAAGAGTGCTAGAAGAAATTTTAACTACTGGGAAAGAGCGACCATTAAATACAAATGATTTGCTCTATGCATTAGAAAACTTACAACCTTCCACATTAGAATGGCTCCGCACGGCAAAAAATTATGTTAAATATGCAAACCATGGTGGGCTGTACAATGATGTTGAAAAATATTTAAGCAAACATGGACGCCGTATATAGTTGAATTTGTATGCATATAAAAGGACTGATTAGGGATTTCTAATCAGTCCTTTGGTGTCTTTGAATAGTATTCTTTTAAGGAAATTTAAGATTATAGCTTATTAATTAAAGCGTGGATCGTTTCTTTTAATTGTGCATCGTGGTCAGAAAGATCTACTAAGTTGCCCACGCGTTCACGTAGAATTGGACGTTCAATAACTAGTTTTTCATCAAGAACTGAAACTAATAACTCGATAATTAAGCGGTCACGGGCGATTAAAGCTTCCTCTAAGCGCTCTGGTGTAATTTGTGCGTCTTTGTTTTTTACATTTGCCATTTGAAAAACCTCCTTAGTATGTATGCAAACTAATTTTAGCATATCACTTAAATGGTTTGCCAATATTCTTGAAAATTATATGAAATTGTTTGTTATTTGTAGAGGGCTAGGCCTACATCTAGGAAAAGAGGGATTTCACATCAGTATTGGAATTTCACTCTAACGGTTGCACTAATTGCTATTTGCCCTTGTTCAATAGGTGTCGACACAGTGTCGTCCGCCATGGCCATTGATTTATAGAGTATAGGTTCGTTCGTGCTCTCTTCTACAATCTCAATTGGTAGAGTATGCAAAGGTAATTGCATAGTCTCGGCTATTGTTCGAGCTTTCATTTGTGCATTTTGAAGAGCTAAACTAAGAGCTTGTTGATAATAGATATCGGTATTTTCAATTTTAAATTGAATAGATGCAATACGATTTGAGCCGTTTTGAACAGCGGTATCAATGACAGTCCCAGCTCGACTGATGTCTGATACGTTAACAGTAAGGGCATTCGTAACCTCATAGCCCCTGAAAATTTGCCTTCCTTCAACGTAGTCATAGTTTGGGGATATCGTATATGCAGCGGTTTGAATAGCTTCTCTTGGAATATCTAGTTCTATAAGGGATTGAATTACCCGGCTGGTGATTGTAGCATTTTCCTGTTGTGCTTTGCTTATTTCATATCCTTGTGTACTTACTTCGATGTGGAGTTGTACATAGTCAGCTTTCGCCATCACCTTGCCATGTCCAGTAACCGCCAGTTCACGTAAAGATGTAAGTGGCTGCTGAGAAACGCATGTATAATACATGGAATTCCACCTTCCATAGGATTCATACTACACATACTATGCTCCCAAATTAAGAAACTTGTCAGTAAAGTAATTTGTTAATATTACAAATGTAGTCTGGAACAGATAAAGACTAAAGCTATGTCTGAAAGCAACACTTCCAGACACAGCTTTAAGTACAGCCAATAGCCAAGGATTACGCTGTTACTAAATCATCTTTAATAATGCATCTTTTCCAATCATACCTTTAACAATACCGCACTGTTCTGCTTCAAGTGTAATGGATTCAAGTGGGGCATTTAATAATTCGTCAATTGTCTTTACGCCAACTGCTCGACCGGCAATGATTTTGCGATCAGCTAACTGATTATTCAAAAGCCCAACATCTAAAGCACCGCACATAATATAACCGATATCATTTGAAATGGTTAGCAAAGTCGTTTTCGGCAAACGAACAGCTACAGCATTAAATACATGACCATCAATATCGATTGACTCGATTGACACCATCAAATCACCTCTTTCCTCTATATACATATGGCAATGAGTAAAAAGGTGTTCGACATTTTTTTATACGGAGTGATTGGATTTTAGAAAAAGTATATTTCTCTGGGAGATAAAGAATGAAGAACTGTGAAACTTTTTCTTTCTGCAAATCGTAGAATAGCAAATTGATAAAAAGGGGTTATGATAATGCGAAATCGAAATTTAGGGCGTGTGTTAAAGCACTTTATGTTTATGTGGATATTAACGGCAATCGGGTTGTTCGTGGGGACATTGCTGCCCCCAACTGTGATACTGCCAATTGCAATTATTACGATTGTTTTAATAATTATTACCATTTTTGTCCGCAACATTCGATTGGCCAATTCCATTATGTATGCGATTCCGTTTTTAATGGGAATTACGCTATTTTGGACAACGCAGTTTTACATTGGCGAATTAGGAGAAACACTAGTATTTAGTGTATTTATTGGCACAATAATTATCTTCATACTTTTAGGGTTTGTAGGTATGATGATGAAGGATATTTCAGGCATCGGTAGTTATTTATTTGCCGCACTTATTGTCATCTTTGTATTCTCAGTGCTGTTTATGTTCATCCCTGTTGGTAACACAGTATCTTTAATTTTAGCGGGTGCAGTGATTTTGCTATTTACATTATATACAGTGTACGACTTTAACCGAATTAGCCATAATCATGTGAGTGACGATGAAGTAGTAAGTATGGCGTTAAATTTATACTTAGATTTTATTAACCTATTTACGAATATTCTTGAAGTGATTTGGCGCTTAAAGGAAGATTAATTTCGTCTTTTGTGAAATTTGTGTCGAGCCTATTAATTGAAGTAAGGAGCATTCCTCAGCAGTATAATTCACCGCTTTCGGTAAATAGTAAGACAACCGAATGCGTTGTGGAAATTATTAAGTTGAGGGAGGTGCTGTTTTGAAACGTAATCATATATTTGTTTTGATTATTTGCGTTTTAATCATCTCGGTATCATATGCTGGCTTTAGTAAAGCTGCTGATAAGGGAAGGCGATACTATGAAGAAAGTGGACAGGTAGTGTGGGACATTAACACGGAAGAAAAAGTTATTGCCCTTACCTTTGATGATGGTCCACATCCTAAATACACAGCAGAAATTTTAGATCTTTTGACGAAATACGAAGCGAAAGGTACCTTTTTTATTATTGGTAAAAATGCTGAAAAATATCCAGAGCTTGTTTCACGCGAATATAATGAGGGGCATGAAATAGCGAATCATACGTATACCCACCCATTTAAAACATCTGTGCCCAATTTGGAAGTTGAAATACAAAAGACAAATGAAATAATCTACGGTATCACAGGCGAGTATCCAGAGCTATTTCGCCCTGTAGGTGGTCAGTATACAGACGAAATGATAAACGCAGTTGCGGATAAGGGCTATAAAGTGGTGATGTGGTCTTGGCATCAGGATACGGAAGACTGGAAAAAGCCAGGTGCAAATAAAATTGTAAAAAATGTGCTGAAAGGTACGCAGCC
>JAVWKG010000024.1:6941-30423 GCA_036638655.1 Lysinibacillus sp.
TGTAATCTTGTTCCATGATGGTGGTGGCAATCGAGCACAAACCGTAGAAGCACTTGGGGAGATTTTACCTGAATTGAAAAAGCAGGGATACACATTTGTCACGATATCGGAACTTTTGGAGATGGAAAATGATGATAACTATAAATAACAAAAAGGAAACTGAGCTTCTTTCGGCCCAGTTTCCTTTCATGTTTCTAGCAGAGTAGGGGGAGTATCTTCTTTCAAATGGAGGTTAGATAATACTTGTGACAAAAGGTTCGATGTCTTTTACCAAAATATAGCTGAAACAAGAGCGATTGCTGTAATGGCACCGAGGGCGATACCAAAGCCAAGACCAAAGCCTGCTCTACCAAAGCCAAAAAATCCTAGTCCGTAGCCGCAGAAATCATTGTCACGGTGGATATAGACCATATTTCTATCTACTTTTGAAATTTCCCCCACATGAACCCTGCCTTGATTATCAGTAATTCTTACTCTTTTTCCGTGATATTTACAACAGAGATTATATGTGTTCATTTGGTTCATATGTTTACCTCCTCTCCCTAACATTTGCATGATAGTATGCTTTACTAATGTATGCTGGAGAAATTAATAGATAGTAGCTAATCGTCTAGTGACTAGTAGATTGGGTATTTCAGAAAGCAAAATGACACGCACAGCATATGCTATGAAAAATGAAGAGGATGAAATACATGTCAGTCATTCCAACGCAAAAATGGCTTTATAAAATGATGGAATCATGCCGTGAGCCATCAGGGAAAAGTATTGCTGATATTCAATATGAAAGTATTTGTGAGCCGATAAAGGGATTATTTCCACAAGCTGATCCAGAAGCATGGCATGAAGAGCTTTTAGGAAATGGGCTGTTTGAGCCGAGTGAATGGGAACAATTAGAGCAGTTTTTAAAAGCTGCTGAGGGACAAAAGATATGGCAAATTGTTCAGAGTGAATATGAACTTTTAAGGAAGTTATGGCGGGGGCCTGATGTGCCAATTTATATTTTACCTATCACAAAAGTTAATCCTAGACCAAGTGAGCCAATGCCGAAGAAAAATGGCGTAGCTTATAGAAGGGCGATATTTTTATTCCTCTCTGCGCAATTGTCAGCAGAAGAACTTAGAGCGTTATTTGCACATGAGTATAATCATATTTGCCGATTCGATTATGTAAATAGACCTCCATATGATATAGAGCTAAGTGATTCACTCATCATTGAAGGGTTGGGAGAATATGCAGTTAGCGAACTATATGATGCAAAATGTCTAGCGCCGTGGACGAGTATGTATTCACTGGAAGAGGCACTAGCAATTTGGCAAGCATATTTTGTGCCTGCAATAAATGTAAAAGGTGTAAATAGACATCGCCCTTACTTATATGGTGACCCAAATACGCAGTTACCTAAATGGATTGGCTATTATATCGGTTATCAAATCGTTCATTCTTTCCAAAAGAAATGTGGACCATTTCATATGAAAGAGTTACTAGAAAAGACAGCAGAAGACATAATAACTGGTTCGAGTTTTGCTATTCATACTGAGTAAATGAATAGGTTCAGCTCATTACTATTGTTAATTTTAGTTTAAAATAGAGTGAAGTAAGATTATTTGCAATGGCTGTTGTTATGCGGATATGATAGCAAGGGTAACTTACCTTTAATGAAATAGGAGAGATAAATATGTATCGTAAAGTAGGAGATTTTATAGAAGATTGGACAGTTTCATCGACGGGTACGTTAAGTGTGATGAAAGCTATGACAAACGAAAAGTTAAACCAAGCTATAGTAGAAGATCATAATTCACTTGGATGGTTAGCATGGCATTTAGTAGGATCTGCAGGCGCATTTGGTCATTTTGCAGGCTTACAAATTCCAGGTCCTGCACAAAATGAAGCAGTGCCTACAGATGTAGCAAAAATTATTCAAGCATATGAACTGGCTATAGAGGCTTATAAAAACGAAGCGGCTAAATTGACAGATGAGTCATTACTTGAAGAAGTAGTAGGTTTTACAGGACCAACTACACGTGGTAAATTTTTACGCGCTTTAATTGACCACCAAACACATCACCGTGGTCAAATGACAGTATTATTACGTCAGGCGGGCTTATCTGTACCAGGTGTAATGGGTCCAACAAAAGAAATGCAGTAAACTTAAAACACACTAATGTGATTTTTTCATTGGTGTGCTTTTTTTATATGAGAGGGCGATAAAATCGTGATTTGGGTCGATAAAAAGCAAACTTAGGTCGATAAACATAATTAAAGGGTCGATAAAATGAGAATTACTGATTTAATATTTATATAGAGGTGAAAAAAGATGCAATTTGTATTTGATTTAGACGGGACGATTTGTTTTGGAGGACGTCCTTTGACAGAAGAAATGATTCAGGCATTAGAAACTTGTCTTGAGGATGGACATGAAGTGATTTTTGCATCAGCGAGACCGATTCGCGATATATTGCCAGTTATTCCGAAGTCGTTACATAGTGGCAATATGGTCGGTGGCAATGGCGCGTTTATTCAAAAAGAGGGGCAGATTTCGGTAAGTGCCTTTGATGACGTAACGAAAGAGGCATTGTTGCGTTGTATAGAGCACCATAATTTAACGTACTTAGTAGATAGCAAATGGGATTATGCTTATACAGGTAGCCAGGAGCATCCGATTTTTCTAAATATTGATCCGCTAAAATTAGCAAAATGCTTGCCGATTACAGCGCTTCAAAAATGGGTGAAGCTTGTCCTTTTTACTAGCGACAATAAGATTATTGATGAACTGCGTCAACTGCCGGTTTCTTTGCATATTCATAGCGGCGAAAATATAGTGGATATAAGTCCGGTAGGTATTGATAAATGGAGTGGGTTGCAGGAATTGGGCGTAAAGGAAGGCGAATACATAGCGTTCGGTAATGATGCCAATGATATTACGATGTTTCAACATGCAAAAGAAAGTGTTGCTGTAGGGAGTTTGAAAGCAATTCAGCCCTTTGCAAGTGAATTCATAATTGCAGAACAAGTGGTAGAAAAAGTTTGTAAAGTAAGTAAGGAATATCGGACGAAGCAGTTCGATTGAATACTGTGTAAACAGGCGACTCTTTGTTCAAAATTGAATAGAGCGTCGCCTGATTTTTTTATTCGTTTCTTTTTCGGAAAAAATTAAAAAATGAGGAGTGTTTATTTTTTTTATTTTCTGCCACTCCTGCTTCGACAGGCATCGGGACTTCCTCATGAATCGCCTCTGTTGGAGAAGTAGTTTGGATGTGGTCGTGTCTCTCTGCTAACGGTTCGGGATCTTCGAAACTTTCAGTAACAGGGGAAGCAGTTGATTCGGAATTAACATCATCCATAACTAGGGGAACAGCAGCATTTGTGCTAACGTCTTCATCGACAATGCCAGGAACAACAGTATTAGCGTTAACATCGTCATCAACAACTACAGGAACAGCAGCATTTGTGCTAACATTTTCAACAACAATAGTAGGAGTAACAGTGTTAATACTAACATCGTCATCAACAACTACAGGAACAGCAGCATTTGTGCTAACATTTTCAGTAACAATAGTGGGAGCAACAGTGTTAACACTAACATCGTCATCGACAACTACAGGAACAGCGGCATTTGCGCTAACATCATCAACAATAGTGGGAGCAACAGTGTTAGCGTTAATATCGTCATCAATAACTACAGGAACAGCAGCGTTTGTGCTAACAACGTCATCAACAACAGTGTTAACACTAACGGCGTCATCGACAATAATGGAAGCAACAGCGTTTGCACTAATGTCTTCCTCAACAATGGGAGTGGCTTTATCCGTGTCAATGGCATTATTAATGATGGGAGCAATATTTGTACTTGTCGTTTGAATGATTGAGGCCTCTTGTGTTTCGGCAGATCCTTTTAATGGGAAGTTCGATTTTAGCGTAGTATCTTTATGGAATCCGTTTTGACTGAAGTTTAACTGACTATGAGTAGATTGGGCGTACCGACTATTAAGATATTGTTGGGCTTGTTGTGCTTCAGGACGCACATTTTGTGAGACGGGAAGTCCGGTGTTTGATTGGCTTTGTAGAGTAGTATGCCTTGACAAATTTCTCAATTGGCTAAAGGAAAGATGGTTAGAAGCTGGTAGTGGCTGCTGATTCGTCTGGGAAATTTCCCACCGAGGCTTTATGCGTCTGTCTGACGTAGTTGGTATAGCTTTTTTTGCGGCAGGTGCAACAATACTATTTGTAGCTAATCTTTTTTTATTTGTCGTTAATTGCTTCAATATTGATAGTATTTCTTGATTCATTTCCTCAACATTAAGATTGAGTGAACCAAGTTGCTCTAAAACATGCTTAGCTTGTATTTCATAGCCTTCAATTTGCCCCTGCTGTTTTTCATCGATTGTTTCTGTTAATCCTTCTAAGTATGTGATCTGTGTCTTCAATTCTTCAAATTCACTCTTGATGGGAAGATAATCTTCAAATGAGGTACCTGCCTTTAATGAAGTTAAAGTATCCCTGTAAGTATTAATCATTTGCCTCAGTTTTTCAATATCTTGAGAGGCATATACATTAGAGTCTTCCATCGTAATTCACCCCTTTCAATCCATTATTATCATATTATAAATATATGCCTTCTGTTACAAAACATCCGATAAATTACGATTTTTTCGTATTAATAGGAAGAGAAATTGAATTGAACAAAACAATGTGGGGTCATCACTCAAATGAACTTCATTAATTGCCAAAGTTAAAGAAATATCACAAAAAATCGATTGACCGCCCATACACATATATCCATATATCATATGATACAAACGAAAGATAAAAATTTATGGAGGTGTCAATGAGGATGCAAGAAAATATGCCATCCCAGATGCAGGAATTAATATGCATTAATGTTGATAAAGTGTACGATTGGATTGTCAAGGATTTGTCGTTTGAAATTTCTCCAACTAATCCAGTTAGTTTTCCGGGTGTAGCGGTAGATACTGATTTGAATGGCGCAACTGTTAAATGCAAAGTGGAGCCAACTGCGTTTGAACCAATTTTAATTAAGCATCGCGAGAACCGAACATTCACTGTTGAAGGAAAGTCAGTATGTCTTCAGCAGCTGACTATTCAGAAAAACTTCACACTTACGATCTATGTTAAATTACCGAGCGGAATTGTGCATACGAGCGCAGAGATACCAGTTTCTCGCTGCGAACAAGTCGTAATGTGCGCACCTAAAGGTACCGATGTATCAGTGACATATACAAACTTAGATTGCTTCGTGTGCTCAACAGGTACACTTACTGCTGGTGCAGATTCAATCACATTTAACAACTTATCTATTTCTGTAACAGTTTGCCAAAGTATCCAATCAACGTTCCCTGTAACAGTTGAATTTTTAGCAGACTTTTGTGAGCCTAGAGCAGAATTACCATTTGCTTGCCCACCAGCATCTCGCCCGAATCAATGCTCAGTAATTTATCCGTAGTATTAGTAAATGGTGCTAACTCATAAGGAGAAGACATACCATGAAGAGAGGGTAATCCTCTCTTTATTTTTTTTTGTTTGTACATAAGCTTAATGAAAGTGAATCAAGACGAGTTTGAGGGGCAAAAAGGGGGCAGAGTTTATGAAAGTAGGTAAAGAGGATGTAGAAGTAAAGATTGGGGAGCTTACACAACAAAATAAATACTACTTCGATCAAATGAAGAAAATGATAAATTCACTTACTATTTCCAGTGATGTAAGCTTAATTAGTTATTTCACTACGTCGTTAAATATTTCCCATGATTCAGAACAGGAAAGCTTATGTTTAGGGTCATATCATATTCGGAATATTGGTAGTCAGGCGTTAACCAATCCGTACTTATGTATAAAGCTACCTGAAAATTCACCATTTATGTTTTCAGGAAGGTATGTTTATGAACATTTTAAACAAAATTTAAAGGGCCCAGGTGAGTGGGAGCGAATTCGTGACAAAGCGAATAAGGAAGAATACTGGCTAAAGCCATTAGGTAAAACAACTATTGAACCGAATGAAACGATATCATTTCCCAACTTTCAAATAAGATGGTCCCAAAATAATTCTTATGCGGGTAGCATCATAGGTATTGCGTATTGTGATCAAGTAAAAGGTGGTATCTCTGTATTAAACCCAATCAATATTAATGGATTCAGTTATATGCAGGAGGATGAAAATGAGTAATATTGATGAACAAGAGCTAGAAAAATTAATGGAGCGTATTGTCAATCAATTTATGGGCGATCAAATAGCCAATTTAAAAGAATATAAAAAGGAAGATAATAATAGCTTTGTTTTCCTAGAGAAAGGGACGCTGAACTTATTGATAGCGTATATGCTGACTGGGACAAAGCGATATAAAATCGAGGCGGGAAATGAAGAAATCGACATTGCGGTAGTAGAGGATTTAAATCAAATCATAGAGGATAGCAAACAGGAGTTTGAAGACATTATTCATTTACTTAAAAATCTTTCTTAAAAAAGGGGGGAAGATGTGGATAATAATAGGGTGGAATATAGTGATTCTTTTCAGACACAGCAAACAATTGTCTTTTTAAAAACGGAATTAGCTAAATATAAATTCGAAAATGAAAAACATAGAGCTAGCGATTATTATTCACAAGCTGTTCGATTAGAGCAGGATAACATTCGATTAATGAATAAAAATAAAATACTTTCAATGGAGCTCATCAGTCTGAAAAAGGACTTCGAGAAAGATACAAATGGTTATCATGAAATTATTCAGTCATGGGAAGTACAGAGGAAAAAGCAAATTTCTTCGATTGAAGCGTTAGTGAAAGATAAAAATGAGCTGCAGACGATAAACAAGCAGTTAACAGCAACTTTAAATACGGCACAATATGAATTACTAACTTATAAACAAGACAAGCATGAATTGAAGGGTTCGGAAAATAGGACAATTATCGAAAGTCTTGAAAAGAAACTCTTGGATTTTATGCAAGAAACGAGTGAACAAATACATGTTGTGTTAGGGGAATCACAAAAGACCTATAAACAGTTTACTGAATCCAATAATGTTGAAAAAATTTTAGTGAAAGAAATTGAAGATAAAGATAATGAAATAAAAAAACTTATGACTGAAATAGCTAGCTTGAAAGAGCAAAGTGACAGCTCGCAAGAAAGCCGCGCTTTATTTGTAGAGGGGAAAACTACTAAAGATGCCGAAGTTTTAGTGCATTTAAATGCGCAAATAAAAAAAGTGATTGTACGTTCGATGGATTTCGAAGAATTGCTCGATGCAAAGTTCCAATTATTGAGTAACTTAGAGCAACAATTAAATCAGCTTTCTATGGAAATTAACGCTAGATAAAGACAACAAGCTACATTTCACCCAAATGAAATGTAGCTTGTTGTCTTTTATTTGATGTTAAATAACTCAGTGTAATTAGTCGCTTCTTTTAAAGCTTTTTCTTCAATTGGAATACGTACTGACAGCATAGCGATATTTAATAGTGTGAAAAGAATAGCTGTGAAATATGCTTGAAACATGAGAGGGAACAAAAGGATTTCAATACAAACAACCGTATAATTGGGGTGACGTAAAAAAAGATAGGGTCCCTTTTTTACGATGCTTGCCCCCGGCAAAATGATAATTTTTGTATTCCAAAATGGACCGAGTGAACGCAAGCACCAAATACGTAGCGCTTGCACACATAGAAAAATAACGAAAAACAGTGGAAACAATGTAGAAGGACCACGATTGGTCAAAACGATTTCAGCAATCATGCTAATAAAGAAACTAACATGAAGAGCGATCATGTAGGGGTAATGAGATGCACCCACTTCATAAGCTCCTATTGCAAGTAACTTTTTTTCATGTCGTTTAGCAATAATAACTTCCATAATTCTTTGCAAGATGATAAATGAGAGAAATAACAAGATGGACATATTACTCCCCCCATTTTAGCAACACTGCTTCCCCGCAAAAACCAGGTCCGAGTGCCACTAATATCCCGTAATCATTTGTTTGATTGTCTTGTAGCATAAATTGCTCTAATACATAGAGGACAGTAGGGGAAGACATATTACCGTGATACTTTAATATTTCCCGAGAAATGTCTGTTTGATTTTCGCTGAGCTGCAAAGTATCCTCATAAGCTTTTAATACTTTTTTACCGCCAGGATGTGCAATGAAATGCTGAAGGTCATTTATAGCTAACTGATGTTCATTTAAAAAGTCTTCGATGAAAGGGCCTAACCAAGTTGAAATAATAGAAGGAATACTTTTCTTAAAAACGACATGCAAGCCATTGTTTTTTATATCCCAGCCCATGACATCCTCAGAGTCAGGCATCCATTTAGAGGCGGAGTCCAAAATTGATGGAAGCGATTTTTTACTTGGTAATGTTACTTCATCCCCGCAAACTAAAGCGCATGCCGCACCATCTGCGAAAAGGGATGCGCCGATTAAATTGCTTTTAGAATAATCATTCGGCTGGAAAGTTAGGCTACAAAGTTCTACACAAACGACGAGTACCTTTGCTGTTGGGTGAGCTCGGCAGTGGTCGTAAGCTCTACTAATTCCTGCTGCCCCTCCAGCGCAGCCTAAGCCCCAAAGAGGTATTCGTTTTAGCCTGTCGGAAAAAGGGAGCCGATTCATGATACGCGCATCGATGCTTGGCGTGGAAATACCGGTGCTACTGACAAAAATGATAGCATTAATATCGCTAGGAGAGATTGGGGTTTCTAAGAAATTTCTGTTTTCAAGACAAGCTTGAATTACGGCTTCGCTATACGCCGTTGCCAGTTCAATATAAGTATTATTACGCTCTTCAAATGAGTGGTCAGTTCGATACCATTCAGCAGGAACACAAAAATTTCGAGTTTCAATATCTCCATTTTTAAATACATTTAACAAACGCTCAAGTTTAGGGATTTTATGTTGGAAAAGTTCCTTAGTTAGTATTTCGGTGTTGGATTGCTCCAATGTATAGGGTGGCTTGTACGTACTAACAGAAGCAATTTTGGGCATAAGCACTCTCCTTCTTAAAAATAGACTTTTCATGGAATTTCAAACTTACGAAGAAAGGCATGAAGAGTTATATTGCTTCCATTGTATGCGAACAACTAGTGTATACATGCTTGTGGAGAAATTGACAACCATGTGTAATTTAGATATATTAAATTTAATAAATGAGAAAGTAGGTGATGTGACATGATGAATAGATCTGTTTTTAACATACTGCAATTCAGTTTGTTCAATTTCACACACCTAAAATATACAGATTAATTTTTTGCATAGAGTTCCAACTGTGGATACCTGTGTATATAAATTGTATATTCTCTTGAATGAGCGTGTGAAACCTTGTAACTGCCGAATTGCAGTTACAAGGTTTTTTTATCTTTATTCCGGCGAATAACATCTTTGATTTGTGCGAAAGCAAAGCGGATGTAATTACGCCAAGACATTATGGATTTACACAAATCAGGGGGAATTTACATTGAATTTAAAAACATTAGGGTTTTCACCATATTTTGAAGAGCAATTGGTCTTGTTTATGGAGGAGCCAAAATTAAAAAATTGTGTACCGGCACGAGTTGTATTGGAACATAAGCATTCGTATCGCGTGTTAGCAGAAGAAGGCGAGTGGCTAGCGACGATTGCCGGACATTTTGCTTATACATCGCATGTACGTGAAGATTACCCAGCGGTTGGTGATTGGGTGCTCGTAGAAAAGATGGCTGGAGAAGAAAAGGCAATTATTCATAGATTGTTTGAGCGAAAGTCGGTTTTTTCTCGCAAAGTTGCGGGAAGGGAAATCCATGAGCAAATCGTTGCATCGAATGTCGATATTGTTTTGCTTGTGATGAGTTTGAATGCAGACTTTAATATTCGCCGCTTAGAGCGCTATTTAGTGGCAGCTTGGGATTCTGGTGCGAAGCCAATTATTGTTTTAACTAAGGCAGATTTATGTGAAAACGTAGAACAGTTTGTACGTGATGTCGAAGGTGTTGCCTTTGGTGTCGATATTTTTGTGACGAGTATTGTGTCAGGTGACGGCATTGGGCAGATGCGTTCGTTATTTACTGAAGGTGTGACAGGGGCGCTGTTAGGTTCTTCGGGAGCGGGTAAATCTACGTTGACTAACGCCTTAGGTGAAGGTGAATTGATGAAAGTGTCGGATATACGTGAAGATGATGCGAAGGGGCGCCATACAACGACACACCGTGAGTTAGTTATGCTGCCAAGTGGAGGATGCTTAATAGATACTCCGGGAATGCGCGAGTTACAGCTATGGGATCAAGGCGATAGTTTGTCTTCTAGCTTTAAAGATATTGAAGAGTTTTCGGAGCTTTGTCGTTACCGTGATTGTTCGCATCAAAATGAACCGCACTGTGCTGTACAACAAGCTATTCGGGACGGAGAACTGGAAGAATCAAGACTACAAAGTTATTTTAAATTGCAAAGAGAGCTTGCGTTTATCGAGCGTAAAACAAATGTACAAGCAAGACTGGATGAGCAGCGTAAGTGGAAGCAAATTCACAAGGGCTTAAAGCAAAGGAAAAAGAAATAAAACTTATGGAACACAGATATTGTTGAGCAGTATCTGTGTTTTTATTTTAGGAGGATATTGGACGGGGGAACGTAGATGGTTACGCAAGTCATTATGTAGGTGTCCCCCAAATTTAAGGGACATCAAAACTTTTTTGCAACGTTTTCGTTCCCTTAATCGACTATATAGTGTAACTGATAGGAGGGATAGCGCTAATGACTATAGAGGAGCTAGTAAAAGCTGCGAAAAAAGGTGATGATGAGGCATTTGAACAATTGCTTGGTTCGGTACGTGAGAAATTATATCGGACAGCATATTCATACGTTCGTAATGAGCAAGATGCGCTCGACATTTACCAAGAGACAATTTATAAAGCGTATACAACATTGAAATCCTTAAAAAAACCGGAAAGTTTTCCGTATTGGATAGTGAAGATTGTTGTCTTTAAGTCTATTGATTTTATCCGCAAAGATGCACGACATTTTACAACAGATGATGAGGCAGTGTTTGCGGAGCTTGTGTCAAATGGGCATGTAGAAGGGGTCGCACATTCTCTGGATCTTATGGGGGCAGTTGATACACTGGATTCGAAATATAAGGCAGTCATTTCACTACGCTATTATCATGATTTTTCTGTTAAGGAAATTGCTAAAATTATGAACTGTCCAGAAGGTACCGTGAAATCGTATATTAACCGAGCACAAAAAGAATTGAAACCGATTTTAAGGGAGGGCTATCTTTATGAATAAAGACAAACTCAATCCACCCAATGAAAATGTGGATGTTCCACTACAAAAGTTAATGTTGCGAGAGAAGGTTGCAATGACTGCTGCTAAGAAGAAAAGAAAAGTTAAGAACAGGGTTGTAAAACCTCTACTTGTTGCGTGTGGATTATGTGTAACATTACTAAGTACAGGCTTTCTCTCGCCAGCAATGGCAACGGCGCTGTCCAATGTACCATTGATTGGCCCAATCTATGCTGATTTTGGAGAAATTGCAGCAAAGGAAATCGAACAGAACAATTGGATGACACCAATCGAAAAGCAAGATACACAAGCGGGTCTTACAATGACTGTCAAAGAAGCGGTATATGATGGCAACCGATTACTTGTGACAGTCGCGTATTCAGGGGTAAAAGGTGTTTCTCTTGATGAAGAATCTGTAGGAAGCCGTTATTTAACGATTAACGGTAAGCCCATAGATGTAGCAACTGGTTCTACAAGTCAAGATGATATCGACGATTATACGATTATTGAACACCATCAATTTACTTTAGCAGAAACTGAAATTTACGGGGATAAGATTGAGGTAGCTATTCATGGTGAGGATTTATTTGGATATAAAGGGAATTGGAATGTAGATTTTCCGCTAGAAAAGTTAAAAGATGAAACTAATAATTTCTATCCAAATGTATCCGCAAAAACTGAGGATGGTTTATATGAATTAACTGTTAAACAAGTATCATTTACTCCATTATCGACTCGAATCGATGTCATGGTAGATTACCCGAGAGAACTAGACGAAAATGATAGATGGCCATGGTTCACGACGAAAATATTTGATGATACGGGGAATGTGTATGAAAGAGGTTTGAAATTGCAGGAAGGGGCGATGCCTGGAGAATTTGGACATCACATGATATTAATCATGCCCCCAATGGAAAAAATACCGCAATCATTTACCCTTAAGCCTGGCCGAGATGATAATGAAGGTGGTTATTGGGAAGCGATAGAGGAATTAGAGATGGTCGTACCTTTAAAACGTTAATTATCTAACACTATGATTGTGACAGAAAATTTAACGAAGGTGCTATATATTGGTCTATTCTGATATTTGCATTGCAATTCAAACCGTAAAAGAGTAGAATAATGCCAGACTATAAAAAAGCGTTGAGAAGGAAAAGTAAATTGAACGATGTTTGATAGAGAGCCTCTGTTGGTGGAAATGAGGTAAATGATCCCTTTTGAAAATGACCTTTGAGCTTCGTACCGAAAGCATTTTTGTTAGTAGGCTACGACGAGACAGGCACTCGTTATAACAGCAGCAGTATCTCTTGTAACAAGTAGACGTACTGAATGAGGCAAATAGTGTAAGCTATTTGTAAATGTAGGTGGTAACACGAGTAAAATCGTCCTAATCGTAATGATTAGGGCGTTTTTTTATACACTTTTTTAGTGAGGGGAGCAACATAGAATGACGATTGTTATAGGAGGCGCATGGCCATATGCTAATGGTTCACTGCATTTGGGACATGTAGCCGCATTATTACCAGGTGATATTTTGGCTAGATATTACCGACAAAAGGGCGACGAGGTACTGTATGTATCGGGTAGTGACTGTAATGGGACACCGATTTCAATTCGAGCAGCGCAGGAAAATACGACGACAGAAGCGATTGCAAACCACTATCATGAAGAATTTACACAATGCTTTCATGATTTAGGCTTTACGTATGATTTATATACGAGAACAGATGCAAAGCACCATCATGAAGCCGTTCAGAAAATATTTTTACAGCTCATGGAAAATGGCTATTTGTATAAAAAGACAATTGAACAGGCTTATTGTGAAACGGACAATCAATTTTTACCAGATCGTTTTGTAGAAGGAAACTGTCCAAGTTGCGGTGCAAAAGCGCGTGGTGATCAGTGTGACCAGTGTTCAGCAATTTTAGATCCACTTGATTTACTTGATAAGCGCTGTAAAATTTGTGGCAATGAGCCCGTAATTCGTGAAACAGAGCATTTTTACTTTGCTTTTAGTAAATTTCAAGGAATGCTTGAAGTATTTTTAGAAGGTGCGAAGGCTGAGGGACGCTGGCGTGATAACGCAATTGGTTTAACAGAGCGTTATTTGGCAGAGGGTGTACCAGACCGAGCAGTGACAAGGGATTTACCAAATGGTATTGAAGTGCCTGTAGCTGGATTTGAAGGCAAGAAAATTTATGTTTGGATTGAAGCGGTAGCCGGTTACTTTACAGCGAGTTTAGAGTGGGCGAGACAGCATGGCGTAGCGATTGAGGATTTATGGAATGAGGAAACAATCTCGTATTATGTGCATGGTAAGGACAACATTCCATTTCATACGGTGATTTGGCCAGCCATTTTAATGGGGATTAACGAGAAGTCATTGCCGACACATATTGTATCGAATGAATATTTGACGTTGGAGAAGAGGAAATTATCAACAAGTCAAAACTGGGCAGTGTGGGTTCCGTATATTTTGAGTCGTTATGATGCCGATTCAATTCGTTACTTTTTAACGATGAATGCACCGGAAAATCGAGATGCTGATTTTTCATGGCGAGAGTTTATTTACAGTCATAATAGTGAGTTATTAGGTGCTTACGGAAACTTTGTTAATCGTACATTGAAGTTTTTAGAAAAATCGTTTGAAGGAAAAGTACCGCAAGTAGCTGTGGATGAAGAGATAAAGAAACGTACCGTACACTTATTTGAAGAAACAGGGAAAAATATAGAAGCCGGTCATCTCAAACGAGCATTGGAAGGCGTTTTTGAATATATTCGCGGGGCAAACCGTTATTTTGATGAGCGCCAGCCTTGGATTCAAATTAAAGATGATACAGTAGCTGGAGATGTAACGCTTGCAACTTGTGTTTACATGATTTCAAACCTGAGTCAAATCTTGCAGCCATTTTTGCCATTTTCAGCGGAGAAAATTCGCCAAATGCTTAGTGTGGAAGTTGTAGAGTGGTGTGAGCAAAGGCAGCTACCTGAGCGAGTGAGTAATGTGCTACCATTGTTTGAACGACTGAATACGCAATTAATTGAAGAGGAATTTAATGCTTTAGTGAACACTAGTAATCATTAAAATAATAAGGAAGTATATCGGCTGTCTGAAATGATGTCGATGTACTTCTGTTTTTTTCGGGGAAACAGATTGAGCGAGGAAAGAAGCGGATAAATCCCCGTAGAGCCAAATAGATACTTGAGAAAATAGAGAAAAGCCCATATGGAAACAACAATTTGCCTCCATACGAGCCGGTACTAAATAAGTTTAAATATTCGTAACAGGTATTAGCTTTGCGACGATGATACTGTTGATAGCATTGATGTAAGCTAACGCACTTGCCTTCAAAATATCAGTATCAGCGGCTTTGGCGATATACTTTTCACCTTCGTATTCAATAACGATTTTTACTTTTCCAAGAGCTTCTTTACCACGAGAGACGCTATTAATATTGTATTCCACAAGTTTTACATCGATGTTTGTAATATCGGCAATGGCAGAATATAACGCATCAATTGGACCTGAGCCGACAGCACTTGCCTTAAACACTTCAGAGCCTTTGCGGATTTTCACGCTAGCTGACGGGAAGCTTGTATTGCTGACGACTTGTAAATCATCGAAATCGAAAAATTGCTCGCTATAATTTGTAGCATTAGAATGACTAGCATCATGTTTCTCATAATAGTTTTCTACAATTACATATAAATCGTGATCATATACTTCTTTCTTTGCATCAGCTAAAGCTAAAAATCCTGCAAAAATCCCTTCAAATTCTTCGTTTGCTAGCTGACTGAAACCTAGCTTTTCAAGTGCGTTTTTCACGGCATGGCGACCTGATCGAGCAGTTAAGATTAGTTCCATATCATCCAAACCAACGTCTTCAGGATGGACAATCTCATAAGCGTCACGAGACTTTAATAGCCCATCTTGATGAATGCCAGATGAGTGAGCAAAAGCATTGTCCCCAGTAATCGCTTTGTTTACCTGTACATCTAGCCCCATAAAGTTGGATACAAGACGTGAAGTATTCATGATTTCCTTCGTGTTAATGCGCGTGTTTACATTGTAGATGGAATGACGCGTTTTTAGTGCCATTACAACTTCTTCAAGTGCGGCATTCCCAGCACGTTCCCCAATGCCGTTAATTGTACATTCCACTTTATCAGCGCCGTTTTTAATAGCCGCTAGCGTATTAGCTGTCGCCATACCAAGATCATTATGGCAGTGCACACTTAGCAATACTTTGTCATTTAAGTTTTTCATGCGATCATTCAGCTTGTATATTAATGCTCCAAATTCTTCAGGCTCTGCAAAACCAACTGTATCAGGCACGTTAATCATTGTAGCGCCGGCCTTCATAACAGCCTCAATCGTTTTCCATAAGTATTCAAATTCAGAGCGTGATGCATCTTCTGTTGAATATTGAACTTCTGGTAATAATGTTTTTGCATACTTCACAGCATCTACACCGATTTGTAAAATTTGATCTTTTGATTTGTTGAATTTTTTCTCTACATGAATATCAGAAGTGCCAAGGACCATATGAATCATTGGATTCTCAGCATACTTCACGGCGTTGTAAACAGAATCGATATCTGCCTGAACTGCACGTGCTAGCGCTGTAATCATAATGTCATTTGTGTTACCTACTCTTTGCGCGACAGCTTTCACCGCTTCAAAATCTCCTTGTGATGAAGCCGGGAAACCAGCTTCGATAATATCTACGCCTAATTTTTTGAGTTGCTGTGCAATCTCTACTTTTTCATATAAGTTAAGTTTTGCCCCTGGCACCTGCTCGCCATCACGTAAAGTTGTATCAAACACCCAAATTTTTCTTCCCATTTTCAAACACTCCTTTTCAAAATATGAATAAAATCAATTACGCCTTGGTGTAACTGCCACAGGACGCGGCGTTCTTAGCCAAAGTTCTACTAGTCAGTGGTCGTTTTCTTCTGAATGAAAATAAAAAAAACTCGCCTCTATATTAAAAATATAGAGACGAGTTCATGCTCGCGGTACCACTCTAATTGACCTTCTTTTCACAGAGAAAATCCACTTATCGACAGCAATCACTGTCTATCCCTATAACGGGGGAAACCGACATCCCTTACTTCAAATTTTCAGGGAGTGGCTCATGGATGAGTTCAAAATGTGTGTCTGCCGATTTTCACCAACCATCGGCTCTCTAAAAGTACACAGGCATTTTTACTATTTCCAATCTAGGCCTACAATGTGTTATTGAAAGCAATAATACTTCGATATCAACTTAATGTCAATAATATTCTGAAAATTTTATTTTTACCATCGTAAGGAACAATGTACTAAAATGAAGCTAGCGAATGAAAAGGTGCAAAAAGTGATGGCGTTTTTATCGAGCAAATTAATGATATGAAGAATCCTTTGAAGTACAACAGCAGCCGTTATAGGCATTGAGTGAAGGAGTCCGACATATAATTGAGGTAAGTGAAACTAATTTGACGTTGCTTCGTAAACTATATTAAACAAATAATAAGGTGTGAAGAATATGTATCGACCAATATTGACAATACCAAAAACGAAAGCAGAGCGTTACACGGACTGGCTCGGTGGAGGTTTGTTTGTTGGGGCAATACTATATGTAGCGTTTCAGTGGGGGAATTTACCATCCGAAATACCAGGGCATTTTAACGGCGCGGGGGAAGTAGACAGGTGGGGCTCAAAGTTTGAAATTTTAATTTTGCCGTTGATAGGATTCTTTTTGTGGGCTCTAATAAGTGTACTTGAAAAAGCGCCGTATATGCATAATTATCCTAAGCGTATAAATGAATCCAATGTTGAAGCTTTTTATTTGAATAGCCGAAAGCTAGCGAATGTTATAAAAAATATATGTTTGCTTATTTTCGCAGTTTTGCAAGTGCAAATTGTGCGCGTTGCATTGGGACAAATAGATTCACTTGGTTGGTGGTTCCTACCATTTGTATTAATGAGCACACTTATACCGATAATAGTAGGAATAGTAAAAAGTTCGAAAATAAAATGATGCAAAAAAACTCATCAATCCGATCTGGAGGGGTGATTTTTTTATCCAAGGCAAAGTGAAAATTGAGCCCAAAAAATGATTGAAAACAATTTAAATGGCACTGATGATTGAGCTAACAGTCTGATGTGTATTGAATGAAAAAGGGAGTTTGTATAGTATGGCGGTTAAACTCGTAAAACATCAACTGAAATATGCAAAGGCAATGCATACATTGTCTTCTATGCCTCAAATTAGAAATGCTCTCGGACTATCTGTTAGTAATCTAGAAGATACGGAGAATTTTATTAAGAAAGAAATGACGGATGAACAAGAAGGAAGAACGATTCCACGTGTCATTTTGAATGAGGCTGAAGAATTCATAGGTGTGACAGCATTAATGTTTATAGACCAAGAGAAGAAGAGTTGCCATATTGGTTCTTGGCTTGGTTACGATTATTGGGGAAAAGGTTACAATTTCGAGGCGAAAGTAGAGATACTCGACTTTGCTTTTTTCGAACTGGGCTTAGATCGTGTTTTTGCAGGGGCGCGTACGGTAAATATTCGCTCGCAAAAAGCACAGGAGAAGCTGCCGTTTATTCGCCTAGGAGTAGAAAATGAATACCCTGAGGAACATGAATGGCTGGAGACGAAGGAAAAACAGCCTTGCGTATTAAATGTTTTTGTCCGTGAAGATTTTGTTCGATGGAAGACAACTAAATAAAAAATACCCGGCCAACAAAAATTCGTTGAGCGGGTATTTTTATTTGTCGAAAAGTAAAGCCATTAGCTTTTCCTTTGAATGTAAAAAGTCTTCTAAGGAGTAGCGGTCCAACACTGCAAGATAAGCTTGCAACGCTTCGTAAAGGACACCCTTCAGCTGGCATTCTGGCGCAATTTTGCATAAATTATTTTTTTGATCGAAGCATTCCACGAGATGGAAATCTTCTTCGGTATGGCGCACGATTTCGCCAATTGTCACCGACTTTGAATCAATAGCAAGACGAATACCACCGCCACGACCACGAATCGTTTCGATGTAACCAAGCTGCCCAAGCTGGTGAGTCACTTTCATTAAATGGTTTTTCGATATATTATAGGCATCTGAAATTTCTTGAATAGTTGATAGCTGACCATCTTCCTTGGCTCCCAGATAAATGAGTGTACGAAGAGAATAATCAGTGTATAAAGTTAATCGCATTGGAACACCCTACTTTCTGAAGTTCAAATATAATTATACCATTTTCCTCTATTTCATAGGGATATGAACACTTTTTTAAAAGATGTATTTAAAATGCAACAATTATGTCAATTTTGTTAAAGGTGTATTTATTATATTGCTTTAGCAAGATGATAGCGTTATATTGAGAGCACGAAAGGATGGTTATGCAATATGTTAAAACAAGAAACAGTACAAATTATTAAAGCGACGGTACCTGTATTAGAAGTTCATGGAGTGGCGATTACAAAAACGTTTTATAAAAATATGTTTCAAAAACATCCGGAGTTACTGAATATTTTTAACCATACGAATCAAGAACAAGGACGCCAACAAACGGCGCTAGCAAACACAGTCTATGCAGCTGCGGTACACATTGAAAATTTAGGTGCAATTTTACCAGCGGTTATGCTGATTGCACATAAACACCGTAGTCTAGGAATTTTACCTGAGCACTACCCAATTGTTGGAGAGAACTTATTAGGAGCGATTAAAGAAGTTCTTGGTGATGCAGCAACTGATGATATTATTAACGCATGGGCGGAAGCATACGGCGTAATTGCCGATATTTTCATCCAAGCAGAAGAAGAGTTATACCAACAAGCAGAAGTTGATGGGGGATGGCGTTTATTCAAACCATTAAAAGTAGCCAAAAAAGTAGTAGAAAGTGAGTTAGTTACTTCAATTTACTTCGAAAATGAAGATGGCTCAGCACTACCAACTTATCAACCAGGTCAATATATTAGTGTACGTGTAAAATCGCCGAATGAGGAATTTACAATGATTCGTCAATATACACTTTCAAAGGCAAGTGCGGAGGAAGGCTACCGTATTTCTGTGAAACGTGAAGATGAACATAATCCAAATGGTAAAGTATCAAGCTATATTCACGACGTTCTACAAGTTGGGGATTTAATAGATGTAAGTGTACCAGCAGGACTGTTTGTACTAGAAGAAACAACTGCGCCAATTACATTTGTCAGCGGTGGGATCGGTGTTACACCATTGAACAGTATGTTGCAATCTTTAAAAGGTGATGCAGAAAATGAAGTGAACTTCATTCAATGCGCGCGTAATGAAAAAGTAGTGGCATTTAGTGATGACATTAAAGAAAAAGTAAGTACTTTGCCAAATGCATCGTATACAGCGTTATATTCTGATGCGGATGAGCTGATTACAAAGGATTTATTAGCTAAAAACGTAGCAGATAATGCAGATGTTTACGTATGTGGTCCAGCTGCTTTTATGGAAGCTGTTATAAAAAATTTACATGAAATCGGCGTTGCAGATGAAAAGATTCACTATGAATTCTTTGGTCCAGCAATGCAATTAGCAAAATAATAGTGTTCAAATCAGCGCTGCTGCGAGTAGATATCCTCGTAGCGGTGCTTTTCTTATATGCTGTAGAAAGAACTGTGAGCTTTCACATTGACAATATACCTATAGGGGTATAAAATAACTAATTATAATTCACTCGTTTCGAAAGGAGACGTACCCAATATGGCATACGATACAAAAACAACAAATCGTGTGAAGCGGATGGAAGGTCAATTACGTGGGATTTTGCGAATGATGGAAGAAGGAAAAGACTGCAAGGATGTGATTACACAGCTATCGGCAGTACGATCAGGAGTCGATAGAACAATCGGCGTTATCGTTAGTGAAAATCTACTGCATTGCGTAACGTCTGCTGAAGGAGATACAGAAAAAGTGAATACAGTTATTAAAGAAGCGATGGATTTAGTAGTGAAAAGTAGATAAGTATATACCCTGAATAGTATTGAGAGGAGATGTTATCATTTGGGCACATGGATCATTATAGCGATTGTTATAGCGTTTTTAGCTTGGCGTATGATGCCGGCAAAAGGCGTGAAGGCAATTTCTGCTACACAACTGAAAAGTATTTTGAATGATAAAGATAAAGTATTCATCGATGTTCGTACACCGGCAGAATTTAGAGGGCGCAATATACCCCAATTTAAAAATATGCCTTTGGGCTCTAGCTTCGATAAATTATCAAAGGATAAAGAAGTAGTTGTTATTTGTCAAAGTGGAATGCGTAGTAGTCAAGCATGTAAACAATTAAAAAAACAAGGATTCGAGCGTGTTACCAATGTTCGTGGTGGCATGAGCGCTTATTAGGAGGAAAATCGTTTGAAGGAGATTTCAGTAAAAGAAGTGCAGCAAGCATTAGAGCAAGGCCAATTGGTAAATTTAGTGGATGTACGTGAAGTAGACGAAGTGGAAGCGGGTCATATTCCTGGTATAATTCACATTCCACTTGGCTTACTTGAATTCCGTATGCATGAATTAAATAAAAGTGAACCGTATGTAATCGTTTGCCGTTCAAGTGCTCGTAGTGGTCGTGCTACTGAATTTTTAGAAAGCCATGGCTTTGATGTAGCGAATATGGTAGGCGGTATGCTAGCTTGGGAAGGCGAAGTGCAGTAAAGAAAATGTCATTATTATTTGTCAAAAATAATACCCTTGTATGTATGGGGATTTAGTTAGGAGGTTTTAGATATGAAGATTGAAATTTTCTCGGATTTCACATGTCCGTTTTGTTATATTGGCAAGCGTGAATTAGAGCGCGCCATTGAAACAGCAGGTTACACAGGTCAAGTGGAGATTGAATATAAAACGTATCAGATTGGTGAAGACACACCAAAGGAAAATGCACCTTCCTATTATGAAGGTGTGGCGGCAAAATATGATTCCTCACTAGAAGAAGTAAAAGGAATGGTACAAGGCATTGCAGTGCGTGCAGATGAAATTGGACTTCACTACAATTTTGATAAGATGAAAACAGCACATACAGAAAAAGCACATCGTCTTGCAAAATGGACAAAGCAGTTCGGTAAGGAAGCGGCTTATACAGAAGCCTTGCTAAGCGGTTATTTTACAGCGGGTAAAGACTTAAATGATGATGCTATGTTACTTGAAGTGATTGCAGATTTAGGTTTAGATGTAGCGTCTGCTAAGTCAGTTCTTACTTCAAATGACTTTATTGAAGTGTTAGACAAAGATCGCTATGATGCGCAGCAGATTGGTGTACAAAGCGTACCTTTCTTTGTCTTTGAAAATCGCTACGGCATTAAAGGTGCGGAGCCAAATGAAGTATTTGTTCGCACATTGCATCAAGCAGCAGAAATAGCGGGTATCAAACCAGCGTTGAAAATGGTTGGAGATGGCGAAGCGGCTTGTGCTGATGGTGAGTGTGAAATCTAAGAGAATATAAACATGTCGAGTGCGTAACTGTACTCGGCTTTTTTTTGCCTTGGAAAATAATTTCATTAAATCAAATTTATTTCGTTTTAAAGTCGTAAAGTATAAGAAAAGTCACATCTAAAATAATGAGAAGTTGTTAAACTAAAGTTACTTATACAGGAGGGGATTTCACATGAAAAATATGGTATTTGGTATAGCGGCTACAGTGTTATTAGTTGGATCGATTTTTGTAGGATTAGCAATCGGTAACAAAATATTAGGATATGCTAGTGGTGAAGAGCGAGAATGGGATCCATCACAAACACTAGTGATGACACCAAACCAAACTGTCGTTCATGCCCCACCTAGCATAGAATAAATACTTTAAACGAATTTAAAAGAGGGATGTGGCTACTCAGCTGCATCCCTTTTAGTATGCTTTGGATATTATTAGTGTGTATTTTCTCCATACTAGTTACTTACTATAAAGTTATAAGTTGTGGTGACTTTTCCAGGATCATTCGCTTCGTGGATTGTAAATATAAATGCATGAGGCTCAAAAAAGATAGATGAGGGTGAATTTGTTATACTAACATTATTAGGAAGGAACAACGGGGGTGGCACTGTTGATTTATATCAAGTTTCTTATTCAAATACTAATCGTCTCGGGTTTTATTTATTTTGTGAGCGGTCGTTTAATTGGCTCGAATATTAACTTTATTCGAAGGGTATTATCAGTTGTATTAAGCGTGTGCTTTACGTCCTTTTTTTATTGGTATTCGTATTTGCGCCATACCAATTTTTTAACGGAGAGCATGGTGTCCATTTTTTGGGAAGTGAGTACGCTCGTTTGGATAGGAAGTATGCTGCTCATTTCAATGCTGTTGTATTTGGTATTTGAATTGTTTGATCCGATTGGTATGAGTGCATCAGGGGATCGAAGAAGTGGTCAAAAATCTATCTTTTTTCGAATTCGGAGCTATTGGAGGCAGCAAAAGCGTTTACGACAAGTATTGAGAATTGCTGTCACAAATGGTGTCGTCCAAACGATTAAGTACGCAAGGCAACGAGAGAACGAAAAGGAACTTGCCATTGCGTTACGTACGACACTTGAGCAATGTGGTGGGATTTTTATAAAATTTGGACAGGTTCTTTCAACAAGAAAAGAGTTATTTTCACCGGTATTTATAGAAGAATTAGAACGCTTGCAACAAGGTGTGCGACCTATCCCGAGTGAGCAAATAGAGGCGATTTTAAAAAGATCACTTCATCAAGATGTAGATAAGGTGTTTCTGTCATTCGATACAAAGCCACTAGCGGCAGCTTCTATAGGGCAAGTGCATAAGGCACGATTGAAAAACTCTGATGAGGTTATCGTGAAGCTTTTACGCCCGGAAGTGAAGGCGATTATGTGGGATGACCTAAGTATTTTGGAAGAGTTTGCAAATTGGTTTACAAGTAAATCGACATGGGCTGAAACATTAGGATTCCGGGAAATAGCGAAGGGTTTTGCGGATGGTTTACGTGAAGAAGTGCGCTTTGATATAGAAGTGAGAAATACGTTGCAAGTAAGAAATGCACTAGTTAAAAGCGATTATAAAGTACGGATTCCACACGTGTATACGGAAATTAGTAATGAAGATGTCATTGTAATGGAGTACGTCCATGGGAAGAGTGTGGCGGAGGGTGCCGCAGCATTTAGACGCCTAGAGATAGACTGTAAGGCATTTGCGCGAACGGTTTTGTATTCATTTTTGGAGCAAATGTTGTTCGCCGGTATTTTCCATGCAGATCCGCATCCG
>JAVWKG010000025.1:0-30395 GCA_036638655.1 Lysinibacillus sp.
GAGGCTCGTCGCTCGCCCCTCGGAAAGCGTCTGCCTGTAGTGGAATGTGCTGTCAAGAACAGATTATGGTGTAGAGCCCAAATTTGCGATAAATAAGAA
The DNA here is from genome assembly GCA_036638655.1 of Lysinibacillus sp. Classification (GTDB taxonomy): domain Bacteria; phylum Bacillota; class Bacilli; order Bacillales_A; family Planococcaceae; genus Lysinibacillus. The sequence goes on from JAVWKG010000025.1 coordinate 100, forward strand.
AAATATGATAAAATAAAATGAAATTAATTCCAAAAAAAGGATAAGGTGATTTATGAAGTTGATGGCGGAAAATAAAGAGCAAACTATATTTGATCATGTTGGCAATAAAATAATTACAGATAGAGAGATTGATATAATCGCTAGATTGGAAGAACCAATGATCGTCATTTTAGGGAATGTTTTGAGTACCGAGGAATGCGATGAACTAATCAGTTTGTCCAAAGACAAAATGCACCGTTCAAAAATTGGAGCTACACGCGAAGTAAATGAACTGCGAACAAGTAGTAGTATGTTTTTCGAAGATAGTGAAAATGAAATGATTACTACAATTGAAAAAAGAATCTCTGCTATTATGAATATTCCTATTGAACACGGAGAAGGTATTCAAATCCTTCAGTATACGCCTGGTCAAGAGTATAAGGCTCATTATGATTTCTTTTCATCAACAAGTAAAATAGCAAATAATAATAGAATTAGCACACTCGTTATGTATTTAAATGAAGTTGAACAAGGTGGAGAAACCTATTTTCCTAAACTGAATTTGTCCGTATCGCCTCAAAAGGGTATGGCGGTTTATTTCGAGTATTTTTATAACGACGAAAACTTAAACAACTTATCTTTACACGGTGGAGCTCCCGTTATAGCAGGTGAAAAGTGGGTTGCAACGCAATGGATGAGAAAACAAAGAGTAAGGTGAAGAAGTTTTTCCAATAAATATAAAATAAGGCGCTTTTTGTCCGATTTCGAACAAAAAGCGCCTTATTATAATTAGAAAACAATTGCATCATTAAGAACGTAAATTCTTTCAGTACGCACCTCTATGGACAAGTTCTCTTTACGTATCAATCAAAAATAATTTTATTTACTGTATCACGGTCTAGCTTTTTAATGACTTCTACGATAAGTTTTACTGCGTTTTCGTAGTCGTCACGATGTAAAATGCCAGCATGTGAGTGGATATAGCGCGTCGCAATACCGATTGATAGTGCAGGTAAGCCGTTTGCAGTAATATGCATAGCACCCGCATCCGTACCACCACCAGCCATCGCCTCGAATTGGTACGGTATATTATGTTCTTCTGCTACATCTAATACAAATTCACGTAAGCCTCGGTGTGATACCATCGATGCATCGTACACGACAATTTGTGGACCGGCTCCCATTTTACTATTCGACTCTTTCGGTGTAACTCCAGGTGTATCGCCAGCAATACCGACATCTACAGCAAAGCCGATATCTGGTTGGATTTTGAATGTCGATGTTTTCGCACCACGTAGGCCAACTTCCTCTTGAACATTCCCCACTGAATACAAAATATTTGGATGTTTTTCATCTTTCAATGCTTTCATTACATCAATGGCAATGGCACAACCAATGCGGTTATCCCAAGCCTTTGCTAATAAATATTTATCGTTTTTCATAACATTAAACTCGAAATAAGGCGTGATCATATCACCTGGTGTAATACCCCACTCTTTTGCTTGCTCTTTAGAAGTCGCCCCGATATCGATGAACATATCTTTAATGTCCACAACTTTGTTACGAACTTCAGCCGGTAAAATATGTGGTGGTTTTGAACCAATTACTCCGATAATTTCTTCGCCTTTACGTGTTGTAATCGTCACACGCTGAGCAAGCATCACTTGGCTCCACCAGCCGCCCACTGTTTGGAATTTGATGAATCCTTTATCATCAATTTGCGTTACCATGAATCCGACTTCATCTAAATGGCCAGCAACCATAATTTTCGGTCCATTTTCATCGCCCACTTTTTTGGCAATCAAACTACCTAAATTATCTGTTTCCACTGAATCTGCGTATGGTGCAATGTACTGTTTCATCACTTCACGTGGTGCACGTTCATTCCCCGGTATACCATTTGCATCTGTTAAATCTTTAAACATTTGCAACGTTGAATCTAATTGTGTCATAACTAGTTGCCTCCTACTTTCATCTACTTCAATTATAACGTTTCTTAAGAAACATGGAAAGTGAATCGTCTGACAATTAAATTTATTCAGTCGTATCAGGATTCCTAAGCGTTTACTTTATTAATATCCACTTCGTTGACGGTTATAGTTTTCTTCATTTTTTGCGATATAGGCAGTCACGACATCTTCAAAAGTAAAGTCAAGATTGTACGCAATCAACCCGTAGCATTGCCATACTTTTAAATATAAATCCTCAGTTGGCTTATTCACAAACGATAAAATTTCTGATTGTGTCGTTAAAAATAGTTCTGTCAAATCACGTTTTTCTTCAATCACAGGCCATTTTTCCATCGAAGTATAGCCCTTCATTAATCCTAACGATAAAATAAAATGAATCGAGTCCACATATTCTTCTAAAATGACAGCACGCTCTGACGGACCTTTCGTGCTCCAAAATTTAAAGCAGCGTGTTTCATTCGCTAATTCAGCTAGCTCTACCATTAACGCCATGCCTTTTTCTTTGAAAACATCGCGCTCAATATTTTGCGTCTTTTCGATAAAAGCATCTAACCCTTTTTGCATTTCAAACAATTTTTGTAAATTCATCATTTTCTCCTACTAATTTTATGTTTTTTTAAAAAAAGTGAAACTTATTGCACCCCCTAATCGTATAGGAAGGAATAACCTTTGTTCAAGGGGGAAATTTAAAATGATTCCAGTTTTAATTCGATTTGCGATTATTGCACTTATTATTTATGTATTTTATAAATTTATCCGTTATTTGACTAGTTCGAAGCGAAAATTTGATGATGCCTTTGAAAATGGCCAATATTATTTTTTTGACGATGTAAAAAATGTACGAAAAAATTTCTTCATTTCATATAAAGGCGCCCTTTTTGAAGGGGAAAAATATTTGGGTACGACCGAAGATGCCTTTGAAGTAGTTTCAATTTTTGTTTGGGCAAAGGACTCTGCTACATTACAAGGATTCACACGAAGTGACTTCGAATATTTGCAGCAAGAAATTTTCATGAGCTATCCAAATGCCAAAATTAGTTGGAAGCAACCAATTGAACAACTCATGCGCGATTAACGGGTAAACACACCTCACTTCCTTTCTGTGAGGTGTGTTAAATTTATTTAAAATTCAAAGAGGTGTATTCTATGAAAAAAATGCTATTATTTCTGTTCGCGACAATTGCTTTATCTGCTTGTTCATCCCAAGACGTCAAATCACCTACAAAAAACGCTATTAAAAATGCCGACTTAACTAAACGCGAACAAAGTATTCTTAACTCAACTGCCAATGGATGGATTGCAGCAGAGTATCATACAACTGACTTTGATAATATATCCCTCTCGCTCGAGCAATACGAATACGGTATACGTAGCAAACATAAAAAACTGAATATTGGATCTACTACTGACGAAGAAGGCATTATTTTATTTACACATACACAGTTTGAGGATTTGAATTTGTTTAAACTTACTGTAAACGGCAATAGCATTACGCAGAAGTGGGATCTAACACATGACTCATCCTCATGGAGTACCAATCCCTCTTTAGGCAAAATAACAGAAGATGAAATTGTCGTAGGCGGAATTACGTATGATTCCAATAGAAGTGTACCTGCTGACGCCTTCTCAAACCGTGCCGAAACAATTGAGGTATTAAAAGATATCCCATTAACATACTTCATCGTCGCACAGTTTAAAAAGATTGCTGACTAAGAAGTTCTCCAAACAAGGCAGACCTTTCCTTATACGGTTAAAACCCGCTTCACTCCGACAGGAATTCGATGTGGGTTTTAACCATTTTATAAAAAGTTTACAAAGCGAATACCCACTAATATATTATTCTTATTTTCGCGATTGTTCCCCTATTAGTAAATGTTTAATAGACGCACGACGATAAAGATCTGGATTGCAGCTAACAATGGAAAACCAAATGCAAAGCTATTTTTCCTCGTTTTATGACGGAACAAATACATGCCTAATACGCCTCCAACTGCCCCTCCAAAAATCGCTAACGTAAATAATGTTTGTTCCGCAATACGCCATTCCTGCTTTGTAGCTTTCGATTTATCCATCCCCATTAAAATGAGTAATACTACTGAGACAATTGCCATGTAGGCCATCAATGCTTGTGCCATTTTAAAACTCCTTTAAAGTCGACAAAGACTTTTGTTCGATAATTACTGTCCTCTAAAATAATAGCATAACAATGAGAGATTCGTATTCATTTACCCCCTTATCGACAATTATCCGAAAATTAATCTGTATATGTTTTGGCACACCAAAAGAGAGCGATCGTTCGTATGAATGCGAACCTCTTGATTGACGGAAGTGTATATGTATTTTAAGTTACTGATCTTGCGTTACGGATCAGCCACCCTAGCTTAATGGCGTTTTTCGTGGCTATCATTGGTTTTACGTATTCTATCAGCGCTTTCTTACGTTCTATCAGTACTTTCGAACATCCTATCAACAATTCTTGTGTTCTAACAGCACTCATACAAGGACATTTGTGCAAATAAAAAAGAACGGCTTTCGCCGCTCTTTTTTATTTTGCGATTGCTGCTTTTGCAGCATCTACTAATTGTGTGAATGCTTGTGCATCCGTTACAGCTAGATCAGCTAACATTTTACGGTTAACTTCGATACCAGCAAGTTTTAAACCGTGCATTAAACGGCTATAAGAAAGACCATTCATGCGAGCAGCTGCGTTGATACGAGCGATCCATAATTTACGGAAATCACGTTTCTTTTGACGACGGTCACGGTATGCATATTGACCAGACTTCATTACTGCTTGGTTCGCTACTTTATAAAGTGTGTGTTTTGAACCGTAATAACCTTTTGCTAATTTTAAAACCTTTTTACGACGCTTGCGCGTTACTGTTCCGCCTTTTACGCGTGGCATACTAATTACCTCCTGCTTTTCATTTATAAATGAAAGTTATGTTTTTGTTCGAACTTATTTCATGTAAGTAAGTAACGTACGGATACGTTTGAAATCGCCAGATGTAGCGATTTTAGCTTTACGTAATTTACGTTTAGCTTTTGTAGATTTGTTAGCGAATAAGTGGCTACCAAAAGCACGGTCAAATTTTAATTTCCCAGTACCCGTTTTTTTGAAACGTTTCGCAGCTCCACGGTGTGTTTTCATTTTTGGCATGTCGAATTCCTCCTAAACTGTTCGTCTAATATTATTTCTCGTTCTTTGGTTGAAGAACTAAGAACATGCTTCGGCCTTCCATCTTCGGTTTTTGTTCAACCGTAGATATTTCAGCACAAGCTTCAGCAAAGCGATCTAATACACGCTGACCAATCTCTTTGTGTGTGATTGCTCGACCTTTGAAACGTATAGATGCCTTCACTTTGTCACCTTTTTCAAGGAACTTAATTCCAGCACGTAATTTCGTTTGGAAATCATGCTCATCAATTGTAGGGCTCAAACGAACCTCTTTCATACTGATAACCTTTTGATTTTTACGAATTTCACGGTCTTTCTTTTGCTGATCAAACTTAAACTTACCATAGTCCATGATACGAGCGACTGGTGGCTTGGCTTGAGGGGCCACAAGGACAAGATCCAAGTTAGCACGAGTAGCAAGTTCTAACGCTTCAATACGTGTTTTAACGCCTAGTTGATCCCCATTGTGATCGATTAATCGAAGTTCACGTGCGCGAATGCCTTCGTTTACATACATGTCTTTGCTAATATTAATCCACCTCCAAGTAGTTGTCGCGAATACATGGTTTGGGCAAAAGCTATGCCCTGGTTGAACGGTACACCCTCGCGTCTGTCCATAAAAAAAGGACGGACATTTTGAGATGTCCGCCCGCTATATGTGCATACGCTTAATCGCGTAAAACAATTCAACGTGTCATACCTGCCAACAGCCTTGAGAGCGTTGTATCAGGTGAGAAGCGGGCAGCCTCTACTTCAACCACAAACTTTGTATTCATTAACCTTCACAATAGTATCATGCACTTTTGTAAAAGTCAACTATGTTATTAAAACATTAATGAATTCATTCGAATGTTATCATTAGAGAACTTTACTGCTTCTATATTATAAATCAAAAGCGAGCTACTTCTTCTTTAATGTTTGTTAGGAATTGTTCAAAGCTAATTGTTTCTGAATCTTTAGAGCCGTAACGACGAACGTTTACGCCACCCGCTTCAACTTCTTTATCCCCGATAACAAGCATGTACGGGATTTTTTTCATTTGTGCTTCACGGATTTTGTAACCCAGTTTTTCTTCACGGTCGTCCATTTCTACACGTAAACCTGCAGCAATTAATTGCTCTTCGATTTGTTTTGCATAATCGAAGTGTGCTTCATTTGAGACAGGAATTACTTCAACTTGTACTGGTGCTAACCAAGTTGGGAAGGCACCTTTGTATTCTTCGATTAAGAAAGCTACAAAACGTTCCATTGTTGATACAACACCACGGTGAATGACAACTGGACGATGTGGTTTACCATCTTCACCAACATACGTTAAATCGAAACGTTCTGGTAATAAGAAATCAAGTTGCACTGTTGATAAAGTTTCTTCTTTACCAATCGCAGTTTTCACTTGTACGTCAAGCTTCGGACCGTAGAACGCAGCTTCATCTTCAGCCTCGAAGTAATCTAAGCCAAGCTCATCCATCGCATCCTTTAACATGCTTTGTGCTTTTTCCCACATTGCATCATCATCGAAGTATTTCTCCGTATTCTTTGGATCGCGGTATGAAAGACGGAATGAGTAATCTTTTAGATCGAAATCTTTATAAACTTCTAAAATAAGCTGCACAACTTTTTGGATTTCAGCTTTAATTTGGTCTGGTCGAACGAAAAGATGCGCATCATTTAAAGTCATCCCACGTACACGTTGTAGCCCTGAAACAGCACCTGACATTTCGTAACGGTGCATTGTCCCTAGCTCAGCAATACGTAATGGCAGGTTACGGTACGAATGCTTGCTGTTTTTGTACACCATCATATGGTGAGGGCAATTCATCGGACGCATAATTAATGTTTCATTATCCATTTCCATTGGTGGGAAAATTGAATCTTGGTAGTGATCCCAGTGACCAGAAGTTTGGTAAAGCTCTTTTGAACCCAGTACTGGTGTGTAAACATGTTTGTAACCAAGTGACAATTCTTTATCCACGATATAGCGTTCAATTACACGACGGATTGTTGCCCCATTTGGTAACCAAAGTGGTAAACCTTGACCTACTTTTTGTGAAGATGTGAATAACTCTAATTCTTTACCGATTTTACGGTGATCACGCTCTTTTGCTTCTTCAAGCATTTGCAAATGATGTTTTAGCTCTTCTTTTTTGAAGAATGCTGTACCGTAAATACGTTGTAGCATTTTATTGTCCGAGTTCCCTCTCCAGTAAGCTCCTGCTAATGAAAGTAGTTTGAACTCACGAAGTTTACCTGTTGATGGTACGTGAATACCACGGCAAAGGTCGAAGAATTCACCTTGATAGTAAATAGATACTTGGTCGTCAGCTGGAATTGCTTCAAGTAGCTCTAATTTGTATTCATCGTCAATTTCTGTGAAAATCGCTTGCGCTTCATCGCGAGATACATTTTTACGTACTACTTCAATGTTTTCAGCAATAATTTTTTTCATTTCTTTTTCGATTACTGGTAAATCGTCGGCAGTGATTGGTGTTGGTGCGTCGATGTCGTAGTAGAAACCACCTTCGATTACTGGACCAATACCTAGCTTCACCTCTGGGAATAGACGTTTAACAGCTTGTGCAGTTAAGTGAGCTGTTGAGTGACGTAGTATTTCAAGTGCTTCAGCATCATCTTGTGTGATAATCGCAATTGTCGCGTCCTCATCGATTGGTGTTTTTAAGTCTACTAATTCACCGTTTACTTTACCTGCATACGCTTTTTTGCGAAGCCCCGGGCTAATTGATAATGCGACGTCATCTGTAGATGTGCCTTTTGCAAATTCTTTCACTGCGCCGTCTGGGAACGTTAATTTAATCATTTCTGACATATTGTTTGCACTCCTTCTATTTTCAATTCATTACGATACATGATGAGCTGAATCAACGTTTAAGCTAATTTCGAGCATCGTTTTCGGCTATCGTGAAGGCCGGAGCGACTCTACCCATATAGCAAAACCCAAAAAAATAAAAAAGCCCCGTCCCTAGGAAAGGGACGAAGCGTATGCTCGTGGTTCCACCCTTCTTCCTCCCGTTGTGAGTATCGTAACTCACTTCAGACGAAGCTTAAGGCTAGCTAACAGGCTAGAACTGTCGAAAGATTTGACCCTTCCGCTGCTCAGTAAGTAGTAAATCTATGCGCGCGTACTAGGAAGCTTACAGCCGGTGACTCCCCTCTCTAAAAAGCCGATACACATGATTCTTGTCCTCATCAATGCATTTCAATGATATATATTATATGTGACAGTATACGCTCGATTGTTACAAAATGCAACCTACAAAGTTAACCTCGGCGATTTTTCCCACCCAGTTGTACAGGCTCGGTAATTGCCTTCACTCGCTCCATGATACGAGCCGCTTTAACGACTTCTAAATCCCCTTTTTGCGAATAAGCTAAATGATGCTCTAGCTCACTGTAATTAAAATTGGACGTAATAAATGTCGGAAGCTGCTCTGCCATGCGATAGTGGAAAATTGTCCCTAGAATTTCATCCCTCGTCCATGCGGACATTGTTTCTGCACCCAAATCATCCAACATTAAAACTGGCGCTTTTTTCACATAGTCAATTTTCTCTTGCAATGAATTGTCGCCAATGGCATTTTTCATTTCGCGTAAAAATTCTGGCACAAAGACTACAACTGACTTCACTTTAATTGTCGCCAACTCGTTTGCAAGTGCACCTAAAACAAATGATTTCCCTACGCCGAACTGACCATACAAATAAAAGCCTTTCGATGGCAGTCTTCCTGTATCACGTGTTTTTTGCACAAAATCAGCCGCACGATTAGCAATATCTAAACGTGAATGATCATCAATAAATAAATCACCAATTGTCGCTTGTAAAACATCTTTCGGCATATGCATACTCGCAATCATATTCGCCACATCACGTCGCTCATCTTCAACTATTTTTTGCTGACAGCGTACATAGTCTACTTCAATTGTGCCTCGCACAACCCGAAGTGTAGGGATAAAGCCTTTTAAATAGTTTGTGCAATGTTCTGTATGATCACAGCCACAGCACGTTGCAGATTGACTTATGTATTCATGGAGCTTCGGTAAATTACGTTCGATAGCACCTTGATTTAGTTCATCTGCATGTTGAGTTAAAAACTGTTGCACAAGGGGATTTTCTAATATTTCTCGTTTCATCGCTTCATATCGCTCTTGAAATGAAGGTACTTGCACCGCTCGTTGCAGTGGTCCATTTATTGGTTCGATTGTCGTTCACCTACCTATTTTTTGTTCCCTAATTTATCCAATACTTTTTGACGCTCTTTTTCAAAGTCCATCATACCGCTAGCCGCATTTTCTTGAGTTTCTTCTTTCTTTTCATTGCGCTTATGAAACCAGTCGGGTACTTTTTCTTCACGTCTATTCGATTGCGAATTTTTTCGGTAGTTGCTACTAGTACTTTTCCCACTCGCTTGAGGCTTGTTTTTCCAAGCAGAGTACTTGTCATGCTCCTTACGCGCAAGCTCCATCGCTTCTTTTGCCGTCTGTACATTTTTGCGTACCCAATGGTCAGCTATTGTGTCAACGTATTTTTTCGGTAACTTCATATCCGTTGATAGCATGACGTACTCAAGCAACGCATTCACAACACCAATTGGCATTCCGTACTGTACAACAAGACTCTCTGCTATTTGCACTGACGTTGGAAGTGGCTCCGTCCCATTATTTATGTCACGTAGCACCTGTATTGGCGCAGTTGTTTCATAATATAGTTGTAGCTCTTGTTCCTTCGTCATTTGTGATGCATCAACCGATTTTTCCGCTTCCGGCTGATCGAATACACGCACTAGCTGAGGTGGCTCCTTTGAAACAGTTAGCTTATAAAAATCTGCAGCAGCCTTACGCAATCGCTCTAAGGAAATACCCAAATCATCATCCAAAGCTAAAATAATGACCTTTTGCATATCAATTGGTGTCAAATGATAAATAAACGCCAACTTCGCAATATTTTCCCTCACCTCTAAAGTTAAGACCGCTGAAGGCACCAATTGCTCCGAAAGACCAGCCTTTAATAAATCAAAGTCGAACTGCTCAAAATAAAATGGATAAACCTTCTTTTGTGCTTGCTCATTTTCCTGATTCGCTAGATGTGCAGGAATATTGGCGTGGACTGGCTTATAAACGTCTATAAATGAACGGGACACATCTTGAAAACTATCTTTATCGATAGCTGGCTGTATAAAACGCTGACGTAGTTTTCGATATGCCGGTTCTCCTATTTTGCTAAATAAGAACATTGACAAAAGTGGATCTTGGAAAAACTGTTGTGCATCTAGTGGTCTCACTAATTCATATAAAAATGAACGGTATTCCTCACTATCTTGTCGCCAAGTACGTAATAAGCCAATCGCCTCTAATGCAATGCGCGCCTCAAAAACTTTACCAATCGGCATGCCCAGCACATTCATTAAATAATAATGCGTCATTTCTTGTGGCTGTAGCTGCTCTGCCTCCGCCCACAGTGTTAAATACAGGCTAATCGGCTCCGCACCTGTTAATGGCTGATAGAACAACGTTAACAACTGTCTTTCTTGTGTAGAAAGCGCGTGAGGAAGACGAATGGCAAAGTGATCCGATGATTGCAGCTCTTTATATAAATGAACCATTGGCATTCACCTCTCTCTTATCGCGACATTATTTTTGCTCTGTTTGTCTGTGAATAATATCTTTTAATTCGTCTATGAAGACATTAATGTCTTTGAATTGGCGGTAAACCGATGCAAAACGCACATAGGCTACTTCATCTATCACTGCTAGGCGGTCCATTACCAACTCACCTACGTCTTCTGAACGTACTTCTGCATTACCAATGCGTCGTAAATCTTTTTCAATTGACATCACTAAATCTTCTAATACTTCAAGTGATACTGGTCGTTTTTCGCATGCGCGAATTAACCCGCGTAATACCTTCTCACGGCTAAACTCCTCGCGTGAACCTTCTTTTTTCACGACAATTAAAGGAGTTTCTTCTATTTTTTCAAATGTTGTGAAACGGGAACCACATGATTCACATTCACGTCTTCTACGAATTTCTTTATTATCATCTACGGGTCTCGAATCGACCACACGCGTTCCGTTATATTGACAAGATGGACATCTCATATTTTTTAATCTCCTGATTCACTACTATTTAGTATTCCTATTATACCAAATTTCACGCTTGTTAAAAATCACTTTAACTTATTGTCCACAGAAACAAACTTTTATTCATTATTTACACTTGAAAATCCATCACTTTTACAACGGCAAAAAAGCACACTGAAATCAAATTAATTCCAGTGTACTCCCTATACTTACTTTATATTATGCAGAAACTGCCATAAGTGCTTTTGACACTTTTGTAGTTAAATCAACAACGCGTGCTGAGTAACCCCACTCATTGTCATACCATGCAAGAACTTTTACTTTACGATCGCCCATTACGATTGTAGAAAGTCCATCAATCGTAGATGAGAATGCTGTTGTATTAAAATCAACCGATACTAACGGCTCCATAGTAAAGTTTAAAATGCCCTTCATTGAACCTTCAGCAGCAGCTTTTGCAAATGCTGCGTTCACTTTATCAACCGTTACATCTTCGTTCAAGTCAACAACTAAGTCTACTAAAGATACATTCGGTGTCGGAACGCGAAGTGCCATACCGTGTAATTTCCCTTTTAACTCAGGTAAAACTAACGCTAATGCTTTTGCAGCCCCTGTAGAAGTTGGAATAATTGATTGTGCACATCCGCGAGCACGACGTAAATCTTTATGTGGATTATCTAAGTTTTTTTGGTCATTTGTGTAAGCGTGTACAGTTGTCATTAAACCATTGTCGATACCGAATGTGTCATTCAATACTTTCGCAACTGGAGCTAGACAGTTTGTTGTACAAGAAGCATTTGAAATTACGTCATGCTTTTCAATATCAAGTAATTCATCGTTTACACCTAAGACGATTGTAACGTCTTCGTTTTTACCAGGTGCTGTTAAAATAACTTTTTTCGCACCCGCTTCTAAATGTAACGCCGCTTTGTCACGCTCATTGAATTTACCTGTCGCTTCAATAACGATGTCTACACCCATTGCAGTCCATGGTAGTTGTAGTGGATCACGCTCACTAATAATTTGTATGCGCTTACCATTTACGATGATTGCATTATCTGCTGGTTCAACTGTACCTTCGAATGTCCCATGATTTGTGTCATACTTTATCAAATGTGCTAGCGTTTCTGGTGAATAGCAGGCGTTAATAGCCACAATGTTAAAATCATCTTGCACAACTGCTTGGCGGAAAACCATACGTCCGATACGTCCAAAACCATTAATAGCAACAGATACTGTCATTTTTATATCCTCCCGTAATTACGTTCTCATTTATGATCATACTATTTGTTGATTAGTATAACACATTTTCAAAAAAGATGAACATTATATACTGAAAATATAAAAGTTCTTTTTTTCTGACAATTCAACGGACATAATCCTACATATTTTTCAATTAGTATGTCTTTAATCAAAAAGAGTGTGTAACGGCTTATGACCGCTACACACTCTTTTAAATAATTTTCCACTGAGTCAATATTTTCATTAATTGCGCCTCTGTTTGTTCAAAAGACTCATTATTATAAATGACCGCATGCGCGCCTTTTACTTTTACTGTCATCGGCAACTGCGACTGAATGCGAGCTACTGCATCTTCTTGTGATAATTGATTGCGTTCCATTAAACGACGTAGCTGCACTTCTTCTTTGATAGAAACGACCAATATTTTTTCAACAAAATGTTGTAGCTTACTTTCGAAAAGCAGCGGGATATCCATGACAACGTGCGGGGCGCCAGCTTCAATAAGTGCGTCCCGTTGACGCAACATTTCTACACGAATAGCAGGGTGCATAATATCATTTAACGTTTTTCGTTTAGCAGGTTCACGGAAAATAATATCTCCCAGCTTTGCACGATTTAACGCACCATCTTCTTGTAAAATACTTTCACCGAATTGTTCTGCAATCATTGCTAAAGTTGCCGATCCAGGTTCTACGACATCACGAGCAACAACATCTGCGTCAACAATAGGTAGGCCTAGCTTAATTATCATTTTAGCAACAGTGCTTTTCCCACTTGCAATACTTCCCGTTAATCCGATAATCATACATTCAAATCCCCTTTAATGTTGACAGTTTGGGCAATACACGGATGTGCGGCCGCCAATCGCCATTTGACTTGTTATTGTGCCACAGTCTGGACATTCCTTTTTGCCATACATCTTAAGACGATTTTGCATACTGCCGGCTTCTCCGTTAATATTACGATAATCTGAAATTGTTGAACCACCTGCCTCAATACTTTGCAAAAGAACTGCGACAATGGTATCAAATAATACTCGTTTATTTTCCTCACTAATGCGATTCATTTTTCGAGCTGGATGAATTTTACGCGCAAACAAAGCCTCAGTCGCATAAATATTACCACAGCCAGAAATCACTTGGCCGTCCATAATAACTTCCTTAACTGCCTTTTTTTCGTACTTTGGCAATAATGACTTCGACAAAAAGTAATCATACGCATGCTCGTCGAATGGTTCTGGCGCCATCTTCATAAGTGGTGCGTGATCTTCTAAGTTCTCTAAAAATCGCAATTCACCGAAACGTCGAATATCCGAATACACTAAATAACGACCATCCGTTAAATGAAACGATGCATGAACGTGCTTAAGAAATTTAGCTTCCGTAATATCAGTCAGCTGGTCAACAATAAACCATGCACCTGTCATACCTAAATGACTAACTAAATAGTAAGGCACATCATTTTTCTCAAGATAAAAGAAAATATATTTCGAGCGACGTTCAATTCTCACAATCGTCATTTGCTCTAGTGCCGCTTCAAATGCATCTGGCTCCGTATTTTTCACAATACATTGCTTTCCTTGGCTAACCGAAAGACGAATCGTTTCCGAAAGTTCAACACTTTTTATCGTTCTGCCTTCCACTTTCGGCTTCAGCGCTCTTACGACACCTTCTACTTCTGGTAGTTCAGGCATACTGTCCACTCCCTCTTACTTCGCTTCGTACCAATTTGCACCATAGTTTGAGTCAACTTTTAATGGAACCGCAAGTGCAATTGCATTTTCCATTACTTCAGGTACGATTTTTTCTAGTAATTCAAGCTCTTCTTTTGGTGCTTCGAATATTAATTCATCGTGCACTTGTAACAATAACTTCGCCTGCATATTTTCTTTTTTCAGGCGTGCATCCATATCGATCATTGCCTTCTTTATAATATCAGCTGCACTTCCTTGAATTGGCGTGTTCATCGCCGTACGCTCCGCAAAGCTTCGTAAATTGAAGTTTGAACTCGTAATTTCAGGCAAATAACGACGACGATTTAAAATCGTTGTTACATACCCCTTCAATTTTGCCCCTTGCACAATTGTGTCCATATATCCTTGTACACCCGGGAAGCTAGCAAAGTATTTCTCAATAAATTCCGCCGCTTCTTTTCTTGTAATATCTAAGTTTTGCGATAAACCATAATCACTAATACCATACACAATTCCAAAGTTAACTGCCTTTGCAGCACGACGCATATCGCTCGTCACTTCAGCTGCCGCCACATGGAAAACGTCCATCGCCGTACGTGTATGAATATCCATCCCTTGTTGGAATGCGTCTACTAAATTTTCATCTTCCGACATATCCGCTAAAACGCGTAGCTCAATTTGTGAATAATCGGCTGAAAACAAAATCCAATTTTCATGTGATGGCACAAATGCTTGGCGGATTTTACGCCCTTCCTCTAAACGCACCGGAATGTTTTGTAAATTTGGATCAGTCGAACTTAGACGACCCGTGGCAGTTAAAGCCTGCTGGAAGCGCGTATGCACTTTCCCATCCTCTGGGTGAATTTCCTTTAACAAACCTTCAATATATGTCGATTGTAATTTACCAAGCTGGCGATACAATAGGATATGTTCAATAATGGCATGCTCAGGCTGTAGCTTTTCTAGAACATCGGCTGCTGTTGAATAGCCTGTCTTCGTTTTCTTTATAACAGGTAACCCCAACTTGTCGAACAAAATAACACCAAGCTGTTTTGGCGAATTAATATTAAATGTTTCGCCTGCTTCCGCATAAATTTCTTGCTCAATAACGGCAAGCTTATTCGCTAATTCCTGCCCCATTTTTTCAAGAGTCGCAGCATTAACCGAAATACCTTCACTTTCCATTTCACTTAAAATAGACGCAAGTGGTAACTCTAAATCTTTATATAAATCAAACTGTTCATTTTCTTTGAGCTTTTCCTCTAACTGCGGTTTCAGTGTCCATACAGCAAATACTTTACGACTCACATGTTCAGCAAGTACATCCGGCGCCGGTACAGCACGCTTCGCTCCTTTACCATAGACAGCTTCATTCGTTTGCACATGCCTATAACCAAACTCCTTGGCAAGTGTTGCTACATCATCACCGCTCAGTGCAGGATTATTGATATATGAAGCAAGTAACAAATCAAAGTTAACACCAGCAAGCTTTATTCCTACACGCTTGAGTGCCGCTTGAGCCGCTTTTGAATCGACCATATATTTTGACTTTGTTGCATCTTCTAGCCATAGACGCAATGTATTTGATTTTTCTGCTACCTCAAAAGGTACATAAATCGTTTTTTCACCATCTGTTAAAGCAAGTCCAAGCTGCTGACATGTATGATAATGCTCGTCCTCTAATTCAACATGTACTGCCATGACGTCTTGAAGATGCGCGGCTGTAACTTCATCCACAACTTCAAAGTCAAAAGGCGTTTGCTCTTCTTCTATTTCAGCTCCCGCAAAATCACTTTTTTCAATAAGCGATTTAAAACCAAGCTCCTGCCATACTTCTACTAGCGCTTCCTCATTCGGTCCGTTATATGCTAAATCGGCAAGCGTAATTTCAATCGGTGCCTCCGTGAAAATTGTTGCAAGTTGTTTACTCATAATTGCTTGCTCTTCATTTGCTACAAGCTTTTCTTTCATTTTTGATGCCTTCAATGAATCAATCGCTTCATACAACGCTTCAACTGAGCCATGCTCTTTCAAAAGCTTGACAGCCGTTTTTTCTCCAACGCCAGGGACACCTGGGATATTATCCGAAGCATCTCCCATTAAACCTTTCATATCGATAATTTGTAATGGCGTTAATCCATACTTTTCGTCGATAAAGGCTGGTGTGTTCTTTTCAACTTCCGTAATCCCTTTTTTTGTAATATAAACAGTAACTTGCTCTGTTGCTAACTGCGTTAAGTCACGGTCTCCCGACACAATGACAACGTCCATATTTTGACCTGCCGCCTGTTTAGCCAACGTACCGATAATATCATCCGCTTCATACATCGGTAATTCGTAACGCTCAATTTGATAGGCATCAATTAACTTGCGAATGTATGGAAATTGCTCGGACAATTCAGGTGGTGTCTTTTGACGCCCACCTTTATATTCTGTAAAGGTATCGTGACGAAATGTTGTTTTGCCTGCATCAAATGCTACTAGCATTTGAGTTGGTTGCTCTTCTTCTAAAATCTTTTGTAGCATTGTAGTAAAGCCGTATACAGCATTCGTGTGTATACCACTGTCGTTCGTAAGTAATGGCAACGCAAAAAATGCACGATATGCCAAGCTATTACCATCTAGTAATAGCAACTTGTTCTTTGTCATTTTGTAGCCTCCAAGCTTCAACGTATCTTCTTCTATTGTAAAACGAAAACATATGTTTGAAAATGCTTCTTTACGTTTACTTTATCGAGAAAACAACCAATTTACCAATCAAAAGGGTCACAAGCTGCCGTTGATTTAATTTAAAATGTAGAATACCCTTTTTTCAGTAAGCTCTTCGTTGTTGATCATGGAGAGATTTGCGAGTTGTACAACAATTAAATTGAGTTACTCGAAAGCTAGAAATACTTCTAATTATCGATTACAATAATTGTAAGTGCAAAGGATAATGCTCACAACGATGAATGCAAACTATTTCTCAAAATTTACATATGAAACTAGTAAATAAATGTTGATTGGAGGTCTAATATGAGCTTAAAAGATGAGGATGAAGAAAAAAAGGAAGATTCTCCAAAGAAAAAAGAACATTTAGTCGAGATTGCTGATAGTACCTTCACCTTAGGCATCTTTTCTTTCATTAAAAATGCAAAACTAGCAAAAACAAATCCCAAAAAAGCATATTTAAATATATTCATTCCGGTAATAGGAGCTATAATTTTATATATTTTTCTTTATTTTCTCTACGACTATCTGTATTAAAATGAAATGCCTTGATGACCTAGCAAAAAAAGGAAATTTGTTAGGTCTTTTTTTTGAACCTGGAATATGTAAAAAATGCTAAAATGTTGATTTAACAACATTTCAGCATTTTTAAATTCAAGTAGTTTTGTTGTGAAAGACTTATTAGACACCCTCTTCATGATCTCACTGCGAAGTATTGCTTTTATCATAGAATATTTCTTCATAAATGACTGTCATAATGAATGCATTTAAAAATGCAAAAACTAAAAATAACGGCATGCCACCCAGTTCTGGTCGCGTTAATTGTGTTGCGAAAACCATTACGAAGCTAATTTGCGCCAAGAAGAAAATTTTCCCCACACCAAGCTGCCAAATCGGGCGTTTGTTCGGTCTCTGTTCATACCAAAATACTTTTTTAAACGTATTGCGAATGTCTTCTGCAATAACAAGACTTACTAAAAATAACAGGACAAAAAACAAAGGAATATGGAACACATCTTTTGTCACCCACGTAAAACCCGTTTGGCGAAAATAGAGTGTAAATAACGATGCTATAATACTGGCAATACCTATATTTTGTAGCCATTTGCTAACAATAATCTTCACAAATAACGCCTCCAATAGTTTAGGAATTACCACTATTATATCAAATATTTAATAAAATAATAGTAATTACGTGATATAAGGAGACTTCTCATATTACCTATAACTTCATCATTGCGTATAGCCTGATAATACTTTGGCATATGGTGAATCAGCTGGTAAAATGATGACTGTATCTTCGCCCACTGTCTTTTTATAAGACTCTAATGTTCTATAAAGTGAATAGAATGTTGGGTCTTTCGAGAAAGACGTATTATAAATTTTTGCAGCCTCTGCCTCACCGTCTGCTTGAATAAGAGATGCTTGTTTATTTGCAGTAGCTAGCATTTCTTGCACTTCTCGGTCTGTATTCGCTTCAATACGACGCTTATCAGCATCCCCTTCAGACAAATACTTTTGCGCGATTGATTGACGCTCTGAAATCATTCGTGTATAGACAGATTGCTCATTTTCTGCCGGTAAATCTGTCCGACGAATACGGACATCAACTACTTCAATTCCATATTTATCATGCAACAATAGGTCATTTACTTTTTCTGTTACACGATCATTAATGCTACCACGTGAAGATTTTTCATCACTTATAATTTCATCGTAATTCAATTGACCAAGTTCAGTACGAATGACAGAATAGATGAATTCCTCCATACGTAGATTCGCTTTCTCGATTGTTCCAGCATTCGAAATTAATGCTTTCGGATCCGTTATGCGCCACACTGCATAGTTATCAATAATAATTCGTTTTTTATCTTTTGTATTGATTTCTTCTTCTGAAATATCATAGGTCATTTGATTTTTCGGTAGTCTCGTTACACTTTGAATAAACGGTACTTTTATATTTAAGCCCGGCTCTTTTTCAAATTTCACCACTTCCCCAAATTGACGCACAACTACATATTCAGATTCTTTCACAATATATAAATTCGCAAAAAGAATCACAGCAATTCCAAAAACAGCGGTTAAAACAATCGTTAACGGAATGTACTTTTTCGGATTGAACGGCCCTTTTTCCGGCATTTTTATGACGTTTTCTTCCGTCGATGCTGCATCTGCCTTCGGAGTGGATTTTTTACTTTTACTCGATAAAAAATTTAAAAACTTCTCTAGATCATTGTTCTTTTTATCCATTAGTTACCACTCCCTTCCTTCTTTTTTTCCGTTTCTGGAGCAGGTTGTGGAGCTGCTTGCATCGGTTGTAACGGCAAATATTTCATTGTATTGCCATCATCGTTCATAATATAAATTTGCGCTTTAGGTAGGACACTTTCTAGTGTTTCTATAATTAGACGCTCACGTGTAATTTGCTGATTGCCTTTATATTGCTCAAATAATTTATTGAACACCGCTACGTCCCCTTGCGCTTGTTCAATACGAGCTGTTTTTGCACCTTCAGCCTTAGAAATGATGGCGTCTTTTTCACCTGCTGCTTCACTGATTCGTTGATTTTTGTATTTTTCAGCTTCATTTGTTTTTGTATTTTTCTTTTCTCGTGCATCTGTAACTGCTGTAAATGCTGCACGCACTTCTGCATTCGGCAACTCCACATCTTGTAATTTAACGCCCAAAATGCCGATTCCGATATCATATTTTTCAACAAGCGCTACAAGCAGTTCTTTAGTATTTGCCTCAATTTCAGCTTTACCATCTGTTAGTGCCGCATCAATCTTCGCGCTACCTATAATTGAACGAATCGCACTCGATGTCGCACTATGTAAAATTTCTTCTGGGTCTTGCGAATTGAATAAAAATTTTCGTGGATCCGTAATTTTCCATTGGACAACTAAATCGGTTAATACAATGTTTTCGTCACCAGTAATCATTTTTGTTTCGGCATCTTTGACCACCATCTCACCAGACTCATCTTGTTCATAGCCGAACTGTAAACTAAATGTTTCTTTCGATAAAATTTCTATCGTTTGCACCGGCCATGGTAGCTTAAAGTGTAATCCTGATTCCGTTACCATATCATCCGCACGCCCCAAGGTAATGACAACAGCTTGTTCAGATTCATCAACCGTATACCATGAAGTAAATACTGAGACCAACGCTACACTACCGAAAATAACTAGTGCTACAATCATTAATATTCTCTTTACGCTCATCTATAGTCCCCCCTTATATGTTACATATTACTATTTACGGAAATGATCATAGAAAGTTTCGGATTAAACGAATATTATAAAAAAATGACACCTGTTCATTTTCCGCTTTCCCCGAGGCAAGTACCAAATAGACTAAGTCCACTCATGCAAAAAACCTTTACGTCAATTACGCAAAGGTTTTCTTACATGAATTTTACTTTATATCCTATTTTAAAAATGATTGGGGGGTTTCTATAAATGAGTATACCCCGCTATTGTGAAGCGCGAATGTTTGCATTGTAAATATTTTGTTAAGTTCACTCGAGTGGAATTGAAACAATCATTTTTGTCCCTTTTCCAACTTCACTCTCTATCTGAATTTTCCCATTATGCGCTTCTACTAGATGTTTAACAATCGCTAAACCTAACCCGGTACCACCCGAATTACGACTTCGCGCACGATCGACACGATAAAAACGCTCAAAAATACGCGGAATTTCATTTTTCTCGATACCAATACCTTCGTCCTCTATTTCAATAACACCAAATTCTGACGTTTGCTTTAGTCGAATCGTCACTACCGTATTTTCTGAAGAATACGTTATGGAATTTGCCACTAAGTTCGTCACAATTTGAAATAAACGATTTACATCGCCCATTACCTGCACATCTTTTTCGATATCCACATGGAAGGACATACTTTTTTCGTCTAGCCCCGGACTTGTTAGCTCTACCACCCGAATAATGACACTTTGTAAGCTCATTGGCATAATATTAACAGTAAAGCCATGCTGCTCTATTTTTGAAAGTTCCAATAAATCGTGAACAAGCATTTGCAAGCGATTACTCTCTTTATGGATTATTTCTAAAAATGATAATAACATCGCTTCATCTTTGTATGCTCCATCTAATAATGTTTCCGAAAAACCTTTAATAGACGTAATCGGTGTTCGCAGCTCATGCGAAACATTTGCTACAAAGTCTTTACGAATTTGTTCAAGACGTACTAGCTCCGTTACATCATGCATGACAATCACAACACCCAACCAACGTCCATGATCGCCGATAACAGGCGCACCATACACTTCCTGATTATATAACTCTTGTTGAATTTCCATTTTTATTTGCTGACGATAGGGCATTTCCGTTAAAAAAACGTGGTCGATAAATTGCTCAAGTGACTTCGGCAAGCCAATTGTACGAAATACCTTCCCCCTCACATCATCCACTTGCATATCGAAATGCTCTAAAAATACACGATTTACAATAGACACATTCCCTTCTCGCCCAATCATCATTAGCGAGCTACCCATATTTTCAATTAATGTTTTTAAGCGCTCTTCTTCAATTTCACGAATCGTCGTAATATCTTGCAAATTTCGCGCCAAAATATTGATGGAATGACTAAGTGGCATCGTGCGAGTTTGCTCACTTTCATAAGCACGTGCACGATAATTCCCCTTTGCAAGTTCAAGCGCAGTTTCCGTTACATTATCAATCGGTTGCGCAAAATTTTGAATCATATAGCGACTAATGACACCAATGACAAGCAGTGTAATCGTAAATAAAAAGATTAGTAATATAGGAAGTCTTGTTAAAATCGATGATAGTAAATCATCATTATTTTGTATTTGCAAAGCTACTAACAACGCTTCCTTATCACTATCCGTTAATGCAATTTCTCTCGATTCAATTATTTCTTCTAGCTGTTTTTGTATATTCGAACTCGCCTGTAAATTGTATTGCTCTACATAAACAGGAAAAAGCTGACCTATAATAATCGCTAGGACAGCTAATACCGTTCCGAGTAATAACATAAACGTCAAAAATAAACGATTACTCATTGATTTCATGTCGTTTTCGGCTCCTCAAATTTATAACCAAGACCACGAATCGTTTTAATATAAATAGGTTTCCGACTATTTTCTTCTATTTTATCGCGTAGATGACTAATATGAACATCTACAATGCGTGTATCTCCTGCAAAGTCATATTTCCAAACAGCGCTTAATAGCTGATCGCGCGTCAGTACACGATTCTTATTTTCTAATAAATAGATGAGTAGCTCAAATTCTTTCGGTGTAAATTCAAGCGCTTCATTGTTTAAAAACACTTCGAATCGTTCAGGATACACACATAAATGACCAAGCTCAAACACCTTTTCTTTTGCATCGCCCTTGTCCTCAACTACAATATTTTGAGTAGATCGACGTAATACAGCCTTCACTCTAGCTAAAACTTCACGTGGGCTAAATGGCTTTGTCATATAATCATCTGCACCAAGCTCTAATCCTAACACCTTATCAAACTCATCATCTCTCGCTGTTAGCATAATAATCGGTGTATTCATACGGTGCTGGCGAATTTGTTTACAAACTTCCATACCTTCTAATTTCGGTAGCATTAAGTCTAGTAATATTAAATCAGGTTTAATGGCAAGTGCCTTGTCCAAGCCGTCTTGACCATCTTGAGCAGTTTCTACCTCATAACCTGCTTGTTCTAAGTTATATTTCAATAAAGTTGCAATAGAATATTCATCTTCTACTACTAGTATTTTTTTTGCCATAATTTTAATTGCCTCCAATAGTGATTTGAAACCCCCATCTCAAATCAATAAGACACTATAAAGTAATTGGTGGTGTTACTGTTAGTTTTCCTTCAATAACAAGTTCTTTCTTTTCATTATATGCGTGAACTGATACAAATATTTTATTTTCATCCTTTTGTACTTCAATCACTTCTAAAAGTGTATCAAATATTTCGTAATGATAAAGTGGCCCTAAATATTTTAAATGTTGCTCAATAATGCGTGAGCCAGGCCCAGGAATATATTTTGAAACTGCCGAAGTAATGATTCCATTAAGCATAATTGTCGGAACAATCGGTTTCTCGAAAGGAGTCAGTGCTGCGTAATCGTGTTGAATGTATAACGGATTACTATCATTTGTTAGCCCTAAATATAAAAGCAAGTCCTTATCCTCTATTTTTTCAGTGATATGGATTTTTTCACCAATTTTAATTTTATCAATAGTGAGGCCAAGTTTCCTGTTTTTTTGAAGCAATAAAATGACAACCCCTTTACAATTATAATACTCTCATAGTATCAATTTACTTGGTTATACGTCAAATATTGGCTTAAGGACATCCAGATTATGTATATTTCAAAAAGAACAAAGCAAGCAGGTATGAATCCCGCTCGCTTTCATAAACTTACTATTAAGCTAATACTTGCATAACTGCTTTTACAGCTTCAGCAGAATGATCTAATTCCGCTTTTTCTTTGGAAGTTAATTCAAGTTCAAAGATTTTTTCGACACCGTCCGCACCAAGTAATGTTGGTACCCCTAGGTAAATATCGTTGTAGCCATATTCACCTTCAAGAAGTGCGATTGATGGTAGTATACGTTTTTGGTCCTTTAGGATTGCTTCAGCCATCTCAATAATGGCAGCGGCTGGAGCATAGTATGCCGAACCGTTCCCTAATAAGTTGACGATTTCAGCACCTCCATTACGTGTACGTTCAACGATTTCTGCTAAACGCTCAGGAGCGATTAATGTTTCTAGCGGGATACCACCAGCGAATGAGTAACGAGTAAGTGGAACCATTGTATCACCGTGACCACCTAATACGAAACCAGTAATGTCCTTAACAGAGATGTTCAGTTCTTCAGCGATGAATGAACGGAAACGCGCTGTATCAAGCACACCTGATTGACCGATTACACGATTTTTCGGGAATCCAGTTTCTTTGTAGACAGTGTATGTCATAGCATCAACTGGGTTCGTTAATACAAGAATTGTAGCATTTGGAGAGTATTTAGCGATTTCTTTAGATACTGATTTCATAACGCCTTGATTAATTTGCACTAAGTCGTCACGGCTCATACCTGGTTTACGAGCAACACCAGCAGTAATAATTACTACGTCTGAATCTGCAGTGTCTTCATAGTTAGAAGTACCGATTACTTTAGAATCGAAACCTTGAACTGGAGAAGCTTCGAACATATCAAGAGCCTTACCTTTTGTTGGGTTTTCTGCTTGTGGGATATCTACTAATACTACATCACCAAGTTCTTTTTGAGCAGCTAAGAAAGCTGCAGTAGCGCCGGTAAAACCGCCACCGATAACTGAGATTTTTTTACGTTTCAAAGTCATTTTAAAATACGCCCCTTTGATTATAGGTTTTTTTGTTTCAAAAAAGGTAGGAGATACAATCTCCTACCATCTAGTAAACAAGTATATTTTAGACACTTTATTGAGATAAAGTCAATAAATTATCTAAAAATTATAGATTGCTAATTAAAGCGTCAGCAAATTTAGAACATGAAACCTCTGTAGCGCCATCCATTAAACGTGCGAAATCGTAAGTTACAACTTTAGAAGAGATTGTTTTCTCAACAGAATTTGTAACTAAGTCCGCAGCTTCTTGCCAACCTAAGTGCTCAAGCATTAATACGCCTGAAAGTAATACTGAAGATGGGTTAACTTTGTCTTGACCAGCATATTTTGGAGCTGTACCGTGAGTAGCTTCAAAGATTGCGTGACCAGTTACGTAGTTAATGTTAGCTCCTGGAGCGATACCGATACCACCAACTTGAGCAGCTAATGCGTCAGAGATGTAGTCACCGTTTAAGTTCATAGTAGCTACTACGTCGAACTCATTTGGACGAGTTAAGATTTGTTGTAAGAAGATATCAGCAATTGAATCTTTAACTAAGATTTTACCAGCAGCTAATGCAGCATCTTGTGCAGCGTTTGCAGCAGCTTCACCTTGTTCAGCTTTAATTGCATCGTATTGGTTCCAAGTGAAAGTTTGATCAGCAAATTCTGTTTCTGCTAATTCGTAACCCCATTTTTTGAATCCACCCTCAGTGTACTTCATGATGTTACCTTTGTGTACTAAAGTAACAGTTGGTTCGTTGTGCTTGATTGCATACTCGATTGCAGCACGCACTAAACGGTGTGTACCTTCTTGAGATACTGGTTTAACACCGATACCTGAAGTTTCTGGGAAACGGATGTTTTTTGTACCGAATTCTGTTTGTAAGAAGTCGATAATTTTTTTAGCTTGCTCTGAACCAGCTTCAAACTCGATACCAGCGTAGATATCTTCCGTGTTTTCACGGAAAATTACCATGTTAACATCTTCAGGACGTTTAACTGGTGAAGGTACTCCGTCAAAGTGACGTACTGGACGTAAGCATACATATAGGTCAAGTTGTTGACGTAATGCTACGTTTAAAGAACGGATACCACCGCCGATTGGAGTTGTTAAAGGACCTTTAATAGCGATTAAGTATTCGTTAATTTTGTCTAAAGTTTCTTGTGGTAACCATTCACCTGTTTGGTTGAATGCTTTTTCACCAGCTAAAACTTCTAACCATTCGATTTTCTTTTCGCTGTTATAAGCTTTTGCTACTGCCGCGTCAATTACGCGAGATGCTGCTGCCCAAATATCTGGACCAATTCCGTCACCTTCGATAAATGGGATAACCGGATTATTTGGTACGTTAAGTACGCCATTTTCAACTACAATTTTGTTTGACATTGATGTTGCCTCCTAAATTCATAATCATAGGACTGTGTCAAAACAACACAGTCCCACACATTTTAACATATTTTCTGAATTATCGCTCGCTGATTGGAACATATTTTTGCATACCTGGTCCAACATACTCAGCACGTGGACGGATCAGACGGTTGTTAGCATATTGCTCAAGAATATGTGCTACCCAGCCTGAAGTACGAGATACTGCAAAAATTGGTGTGAATAGGTCATGCTCGATACCTAATGAATCATAAACTGATGCTGAGAAGAAGTCTACGTTTGCAGGTAGGTTCTTTTGTTCAACGATCATGTCATGAATTTTAACTGACATTTCATACAGCTCTGGTTTACCAGTTAATTCAGTTAATTTTTGAGACATTACACGTAAATGTGGTGCACGTGGGTCGCCTTTGCGGTATACGCGGTGACCGAAGCCCATGATTTTTTCTTTGTTATCTAGTTTGTTTTGTACCCATGCTTCAACATTCGCTACAGATCCAATTTCAGATAACATTTTCATAACTTGCTCATTTGCTCCACCGTGTAGTGGTCCTTTTAAAGCACCGATAGCTGCAGTTACACCAGAGTATACGTCTGAAAGTGTTGCTACACATACGCGTGCAGTGAAAGTAGATGCATTTAACTCGTGGTCAGCATGTAATACTAACGCTTTATCGAACGCTTCGATTTCAATCGGAGCTGGCTCTTCACCTTTTAACATGTATAAGAAGTTAGCTGCATAACCTAGTTCTGGTTTTGGCGCAACTGGCTCTAAACCTTGACGAACACGTGCAAATGCAGTTACTACTGTAGCAATTTTCGCTTGTAGACGGATCGCTTTACGGTAGTTAGCTTCTGGATCCATTACATCCGCTTCTTCATCGAATACACCAAGTAAAGATACTGCAGTACGTAATGCAGCCATTGGATGTACAGTTGCAAGTGGGTATGCTTTGAATTGATCTACAATCGCTTGTGGAATAGACATGTTATCCGCTAATTGTTGTTTTAATTCAGCTAGCTCGTCCGCTTTTGGTAAACGAGTGTGCCATAGTAAATAAATTACTTCTTCAAATGACGCATTTACCGCTAAATCATCGATGTCGTAACCAACATATGTAAGTGTGTCATCGATAATTGAACTGATTTTAGATTCCGCTGCTACGATACCTTCTAAACCTTTTGTTGCTGACATAAATTATCGCTCCCTCATACTTTTATAATTGTTGTTCGAAGTACTCTCTCTAACTTTAAGACTCCATTTTTTCTGCTCATAAATAACCATTAAGTAAATCGCTTACATTGCTATTATAATCATTTTTGACAGCTTTGTGAATTAAAAGCCTACAAATAAAGAGAATTGCGCGCAAACGATCGTTTCAGTGCAATAAAGAGAATATTTTGCAATTCTGAATAGTTAGTTATTTCAAATCTCGAGGTGATTAAGTAAAAAATGAGAAAATTTAAGTACTTTACAACCGAAAGAATCACTAAAATTTTTATATTATTAGTATATTGTATAATTCTTTGGTTAGTTTTACCGGTATCTCTTGCAATATTTTTATCCTTTACTACCTACCCTATAATAAATTTCCTCCATACACGTTGTAAAATTCCTTATTGGTTAACTGCTCTATTAGTAGAATTCGCCATCATTACTAGTATAATACTACTAATTGTTCTTACTATTAATAGTGTTATTCTCATTTTCCCTGAAATTAGAGATACATTAAATAACTTCTATTTATTCACTGAATACGAATCGATGTTTACCCAATTACTACAAGAAAAATCAATGTCCTTTTTTGATTCCTTGCTATTTTATGTAGCTAACTTATTCCAGCTTTTAATGAAACATCTCATCGAAGTATTCATCTTTTTAATCGCCTTCTACCTATCTTTATTAGAAACTCGTAAATCGCGTTACTGGTTTTTTCGATATGTACCGAAAAAGTATCGAGTTGAATGGCAATCACATTTTTCAAAAGTGATGAAGCTTTTTCATTATTTTCTCTATGTAGAATTTCAGCTATTCACCATTACTTTTATTTTATTAAGCATTGGATTCAAACTAATTCAATTCGACAATGCCATTTTAAAAGCTTTCATCGTAGCCTTTGCGGATTGTCTTCCCTTTTTTGGAATAGGTGTATTTTTAATACCGGTTAGCATTTATTTTTATTTCACCGGCAATACACTCGTGTGCGTCTCCATTTTAGTCTTATATTTATTCATCCAATTAACAAGGCAGCTAGCTGAATCGTTTTTGTGGTCGTCAACTTTACAACTGCGGACAATCCACACTTTTCTCATCAGTGCTGCCTCTATCTTGTTATTTGGTTTTTATGGCATTTTACTCAGCCCACTATTTCTATTTTTAGCAGTTCGACTGAAGGACCGTACTATCTTTGAACGATAACGAATTGACCATTTTTCATCTTTTTGCGCATCCACAAATAAATGATTGGTTTAAATAACTTTTTTGTGAATGAAAATAGCAACAGCAAACCTACTGCATCTGTTAAAAAGCCCGGTATAACTAATAACAGCCCACCCATAAAACTCATCATCGCATCAACCATTGCAGGTCCAGGCGCTTCACCACGTTCCAATGAGCTTTTAACTTTTTGAACAGATTTCATGCCTTTATTTTTTGCGAAATATATACCAAGAATAGTCGTGGCAACGACTAATAACAATGTATTAAACACACCGATTTGTTGGCCAATGAAAATCAACAAAGCCATTTCAATCAACATGTAGACGACGAAACTAATAAAAAACTTCTTCATGTAGTAGCCTCCTTCTATATAAACTATTTCCCTATACTTACTATACGAATTATAGCCTATTAAGTTTCATAACAAAAAGAAAAGGCGTTGTCTCAAAAGTTATTTGAGGCAACACCTTTTCACAATCTAATCGAATATAAATGAACTTTCAACGTCACTCATTTTTATTACAGTACGCTAGCATGTCCTTTATAAATAACACCTGTTTCAGCATCCATCGTAATTTCTTGACCATGACGAATTAATGTCGTTGCTTCTTTCACACCAACTATAACCGGAATACCAAGGCTTAAGCCAACTACAGCAGCATGACTTGTTAAGCCACCCTCTTCTGTAATTAACCCTACACAATTTTCAAGTGCTGGCATCATGTCGCGATCTGAACCAATCGTTACTAAAATACAACCTTCAGTATCATAAGCAAGCGCCTCAGCAGCATTTTTAGCAACAACTGTATGACCTACAACAGATGCTTTACCAATGCCTTGACCTCTTGCTAATAAATCACCAATAATGTGTACTTTCATAAGATTAGTTGTACCGGCTTCACCTACTGGTACACCTGCAGTTATGACAACTGCATCTCCGTGATTGACGAAATTATGCTTTAAACTTTCATCTACAGCAAGCTCTAAAATTTCATCTGTTGTCGTTACACGCTGACAAACTACTGGGAATACACCCCATACAAGTGTAAGCATGTGCGCTGAATGTACAGAGCCTGTTACAGCTATAATTGGAACACCTGGACGATATTTAGCAATCATTTTTGCCGTATTTCCGCTTTCTGTTGGTGCTAATACCGCTTTTACACCTAAGTTAATAGATGTGTAGGCAACTGCTTGTGAGATGGCTTCAGTCATATTTGCTTCTTTTTCACGACTACGCGCAGATACGATTGACTTGTAATCTAAAGAGTCTTCTGTACGCTCTGCAATTTTATTCATCGTTTGCACAGATTCAACAGGGTAAAGTCCAGCTGCTGTTTCACCAGAAAGCATAATGGCATCTGTACCATCAATAATCGCATTTGCAACATCACTTGCCTCAGCACGTGTTGGGCGCGGATTACGTTGCATCGAATCTAACATTTGTGTTGCTGTAATAACTGGTTTACCGACTTGATTGCATTTTAAAATGAGTTTCTTTTGTACAAGCGGTACTTCTTCTGCCGGAATTTCTACACCAAGATCCCCACGCGCAACCATTAAACCATCTGACACAGTAATGATTTCATCGATATTATCGACACCTTCTTGGTTTTCGATTTTCGGGATAATTTGAATGTGACTACCACCATTTTGCTCCAGTAATTCACGAATTTCTAATACATCTTTGGCACGGCGCACAAATGATGCAGCAACGAAATCAACACCTTGCTCGATTCCAAATAAAATATCTTGAGCATCTTTTTCAGTAATACCAGGTAATTGTACAGAAACCCCTGGAACATTAACGCCTTTTTTATTTTTTAAGGTACCCGCATTTTCAACAATCGTATGGATTACACCATTCGCTTTATCTGTTGCTAGTACACGTAATTCGATCAGACCGTCATCTAATAAAATGATTGAGTTTTGATTGACATCGTCGATTAAACGGTCATAAGTAATAGAAAATACTGACTCTGTTCCTTCTACTTCTTTCATCGAAATATCAATGACTTGTCCCGCTACTAAATTTACCTCACCATTTTTCATATTATGCGTACGAATTTCTGGACCCTTCGTATCAAGCAAAATCCCAACTGGTTTCCCTAATTTGTTCGATACTTCGCGAATCGTATTAATACGTACAGCATGCTCTTCATGTGTACCGTGCGAAAAGTTAAGACGCGCTACGTTCATGCCTGCCTCAATTACTCTTTCCAATATTTCAGGTGTTTCACT
>JAVWKG010000026.1:0-1945 GCA_036638655.1 Lysinibacillus sp.
TCCTTTAACTCTACTACTGAATAGGCATCTAGTGAAATAGAGACGCCTTCCATATCATGTACTTGAGGTTCGTTGTTCTCATAAAGAACCTTCGTCGTTCCTTCTGTTTCCTTCTCCATGTACTTAATTAAAGAAGAAAAATCATTCGTCCCTGCTGGCTTTTTACTATCATCAGCCTTTTCTTTTTCAGGTTTTTTTTGCTCCGTTTTAGCGGGGCTATCTTTTTCATTTTCATCTTCATTCTTTCCACAACCACTTACCATTAATGCCATTACCATTACTAACGAAAAAAGTACAAGTAATCTTTTGTTCATTTCCATCCTCCAATGATTATCTCTAGATATATTTGGTTCATCATCTACTTTCCTAATCTACAAACATACTTTTTTTGTCATTTGTTTATATATATTAACAGAAAAGTAAAACAAGGACCTTATCCATTTTAATCCACATTTGGATGGAACGCAATAATTAACAGAAAATTTCCACTTCTTTACCCCATTCAATTATTCGCATTGTCTAACTGCAACTTCTGTTGGAGCTCATAATAAAGACCGTTTTTCTCCATCAATTGCTGATGATTGCCCTGTTCAGCGATTTCTCCTTGCTGTACAACTAAAATCTGATCGGCATTTTCAATTGTTTTGAGACGATGGGCAATAACAAAGCTCGTGCGGCCTTGCATTAAATGTTGAAGCCCTTTTTGAATATCTACTTCTGTTTGCGTATCCACACTAGAAGTCGCTTCATCCAATATTAAAATATCGGCATTTTCTAAAATCGCACGAGCAATCGCTATAAGCTGTCTCTGTCCTTGACTTAAGTTAGCACCACCTACTTGAATGACCGTATCATATTGCTCTGGCAAATATTTTATGAAATTATGAGCATTGGCAATTTTCGCCGCGGCTCCAACCTCAGCATCCGTTGCATCTAGCTTACCGAAACGAATATTCTCTCGGATTGTGCCTGAAAATAAGTACGTATCCTGCAGCACAACGCCCACACGCTGGCGAATCGTTGCCTTTTTATAGTCCTCGATATTGTAACCATCTATTTCAATCGCCCCTTCATCAACATCATAAAAGCGTGTTAGTAAATTAATAATTGTTGTTTTCCCTGAACCCGTAGGACCAACGAGTGCAATCGTTTCGCCCGCTTTAGCGTGGAATGAAATATTATTCAGTACCCGTTGTTTTGCAATATAGCTAAACGACACATTTTTGAAGACAACTTCACCAACTAAGCGCTCACAATCTATAGCATTTGGTTTATCTGCCACTTCCGAAGATTCGTCTAAAATTTCAAAAACCCGTTCTGCCCCAGCGATGGCCGATTGAAACGTATTAAGTAAGGTTGATAACTGATTGAGTGGACGGAAAAACTGTCTCGTATACGTGACAAAAGCCGCAATGATACCTATTGTCACAACTTCTGGCTGCGCAACCGCTAAAAATGCACCCACTCCTATGACAACAGCTAACCCAAGATTATTCATGAAGTTGTTAATAGGACCAAGTAAACCCGACGTAATTTCAGCGCGCTGAGCCGAATGACGTAAATTTTCGTTTTGATGATGAAATGTCTCAATCGTTTGCTGTTCCTTCCCAAACAAGGTCACCACCTCTGCACCTGTAATCATTTCTTCAATATAGCCATTCAGTTTCCCTAAATCGCGTTGACGCGCAGCATAATTTTTACCGCTTCTTTTTACAATTTGTTTCGTCGTAAACACAATCAATGGAATAATAGTGAGGGTGACACAAGCAAGCTGCCAACTCAGTGAAAACATCGCTATACTCACACCCACGACCATTAATACGGACGACACAATTTGTGTGACACTTTGCGCAAGTGCCGTGTTTAAATTATCTATATCATTTGTAACACGACTCATTAAATCACCAAGTGCACGCTGATCGAAAAATTTCAATGTAAGAGATTG
>JAVWKG010000026.1:1955-29741 GCA_036638655.1 Lysinibacillus sp.
AACGCAATGTACGAATCGTCTTTAACGCAACACGAATCATGACATAAGACTGCAGCCATGTAAAAATAGAGCCAACAGTAAAGATGACCGCTAACATAATGCTCATTCGAATAGCACCTGATACATCTTGCTTCAATATATACGTATCTATAATAACCCCTATTAAATACGGACCTAAAAGACTTAACAATGTTGAAGTAACGACTAAGAAAATGGATAGAAATAACCCGAACCTTTGCTGCTTCATGTAATGCCAAACACGCATAATTGTTGCTCTTTGATTGGTCGCCTTTTCAACCGGTCCAGCAACGCGAGGACCCCGACCGAAATTCAATTGTTTACTTTGATTTTGACTCATTGCCCCTCACCTACCTTCACCTGTGTTTTATAAATAGCTTGATAGGCAGCATTTTCATGTAATAAATCCTGATGTGTTCCTTGTCCTACAATTTTCCCATCCTCTAACACCAATATCAAATCCGCCTGCTGGATAGACGCAATTTTTGACGCCACGATAAAAGTCGTCGTGTCCTTATAATCTCTGTTAATGGCTTGTTGCACTTTTTGCTCTGAGGCGCTATCAAGTGCTGACGTCGTATCATCAATAACTAGAATAGATGGCTTCCGAATGAATGCACGTGCTAAAGCAAGCCTTTGTTTTTGTCCCCCCGATAAATTCGTTGCCCCTTGTGTCAGTTCATGTGCTAAACCTGCATCAAGCCGTTCCACAAATTCACTGGCACATGCTTCATGAAGTGCTTGTGTTAACTCTGTATAGGAAGCATCATCTTTACCAAGTTTAATATTTTTCTCAATCGTTCCAGAGAATAACAACGCTTTTTGAGCCGTAAAGCCAATGCTTTCTCTTAATCTCTTTAGTGGATAATTTTTCAGCGGTCCTCCATTAAGGTATATCTCTCCCTCTGTAGGATCAAAAAGCCGTGGAAGTAGCTTTACTAATGTTGACTTCCCACTTCCTGTCTTACCAATAATGCCAACAGTTTGACCTGCCTTAACGGTAAATGAAATATTTTTCAATACATCTTCACTTGATTGATAATAGCGATAGCTGACATTATCAAATTGAATCGTGCCTTCAATCGCATGATCTACTGGCTCTGCTACATTTTTTATAGTAATCTCTTTATTTAGCACATCTACAATACGTTCCCCAGAAGGAATCGCGCGTGAAATTTGCATGAGGACCATACTTGAAGTGACTAAACCATTTAAAATGATCGTCAAATAGTTTATAAAGGCCAAAATAACGCCAACTTGCAGCGTATTACTCTCCACTTTTATAGCCCCTACCCAAAGTGCCGCCACAATCCCCAAATTGACAACAAACATTGTAAAAGGCATCAGTATACCAACAATCGTCTCCGCTGTAATAAAGCGCTGTGTCAATGTTTCATTAATCTCTTGAAACTGCTCAATTTGTTGCTTTTCTCGTCTAAATGCCTTAATGACACGAATACCTGCTAAATTTTCTTGTAGCTTTGTATTAACGTGATCAATCGCTTCTTGCACCTTCCTATAAAGGACACCGGAATACTTTGTAAAGAAGTACATCGCTACAATCAGTACTGGAACAATGAAAAGTAAAATCGAAAAAAGTTCGCGCGCCGTGACAAAAACAATAATAACAGCACCGATAAACAGTAAAGGACCGCGCACAAAAATACGTAACGTCATCATAAACGCACGCTGTACACTTTCTACATCACTCGTTAAAATCGTAATGAGCTTTCCCGTGGTAAATGTATCCCGCTCACTAGCCGAATACGTCATCATTTTTTCATACAAAGCACTCCGAATATCCGTCGCAAAATGTATAGCTGCCTTCGAGCTGTAAACTGAGCAACCGATTCCACCAACTAGACCAAGCACCGCACTCACAAGCATCCAGCCAAACATCGTGAAAACATACGCATGATCACCATTGGCAATCCCTGTATCAATCATATGTTGCATAATCGTAGGTTGTATTAAATCCATTGAAACCTCTAGCACCATTAATAACGGCGCAATAAGCGTAATCCATTTATAAGGGGCTAAATATTTCCCTAATTGTTTTATTACCTGCATTTATGTATCTCCGTTCTTGTTGTATTATCCTCCATTCATAATAGCAGAAAAGCATCATTAATAGACATTCATAATAGTCCACAATAAAAAGGTGAGCTCAGCTTACACTCACCTTTCTAAATTCGGCTTTTATTACTTTTTGTTGGATTGCTGATTTTTTTTATGGTTTGTTTTATTGTCTTTGTTCTTTGCTTTCGCATCCCACTCAGCGGCAAATTCTTCATTTAAGTTGTCATTCGGGTTATTGTTATTGCTGTTCGTATCATCTAAATCTTTGCTTTTGTAAACACCAAGTGGATTATGCGTTCTTTTATTCATTGTTCTATTGTTATTTTTACTCATAAATTTTCACCTCCTAAAACTAATGTGCTCAGTCAAAGGAGGTTTTATGCTTTTAATTGTGGGCTTGTACTTCTTATCGCTCCGATTTCAAATTCGTTTTCATCCTACACATCTATTCAAATGATTTTTTTGTAGCCTCTAAAAATTTTTTTAGCGCATTCGAAGTCGGTACGTCCTGACGTTTTATAAAAACCGTTGTCACATGGTGTTGCTGCATTGGCACTGGATAGCAATTAATCTGTCCATTTTCCGCAAGTTGATCAGCGATACATTTCGACACCAGTGCAACACCTAATCCAGCCTTCACGCATCCTAACATGCCTTCAATTGTACCGAATTCCATTTTCTTTACCGGAAAAACACCTTCTTCTCGCAACCATTGCTCTAATTTAGCTCGGTAAGTGCAGCCAGAGCGGAATACAAGTATCGTGCGATTTTGTAAATCGTTTATCGCTGTAATAGGTGGGTGTGATTTATCTGCAACGAAAACTAACTGTTCTTCAATAAGTGGTTCATAGCTTATTTTAGGGTGATGAATGGCGTCGGTAATAAATGCAGCATCTAATTTATATGTTAATACTTCGTGTACAAGCTCCTCGGTTGAGCCCGTTTTCAAAGATAATTGGACTTCAGGATATTGCTGGTGATACATAGCAAGAACAGGTGGTAGACGGACTGCTGTCGTAATATCTGTTGCACCAATAGCTAATTGACCTGACGGCACATCTGAATTTCCCATAGCTTCCGTTGCTTCTTTAAAAAGATTTAAAATTCTTTCGGTGTATTCTAGTAACAATGTACCTTCTGACGTTAATATGACGCCCCTATTGTTTCGATGAAATAACGTCGTTTTGAGATCTGCCTCTAACTTATTCATTCGATTCGTTATATTTGATTGGACATAATTTAATTGAACTGCTGCTTTACTAAAATTACCGTGCTGGGCTACAGCTTGGAATATTTTAAGGTCTTTAACATCCATATCAACTCGCCACCTTCCTTTAATATCACTTTTTTTGATATCTAACATCTTTTATAATCATTTTACATAACATCAATTGAAACATAAAATAATTATTATAAAGTATTTGGAAGAAGGTGCAAAAACAATGAAACTATTATTAGACGCTGTATTACCTATTTTAGCTATTATGTTGTGTGGATACTTTTCTGGTGTCGTTGGTCTTGTAAGTAAATCAGGTTCTAAAAGCTTAAATAACTATGTTTTCTATGTTGCTTTGCCTGCATTACTGTTTCTCACAACTGCGACAGCACCCGTTCAACAGTTAGCTAATTGGCGCTTTGTTAGCATTAATTTAGGAGGAATTTTTGCAAGTTTCATCTTAGCTATAATCATTGCAAAAGTTGTTTATAAGCATAATTTCTCTACAGCCTCTTTATACGGAATGAATGCATCTTACGGTACAACTGGGTATATGGGCATCCCTTTAGTCATTGCAGCATTTGGTCCTGAGGCAGCATTACCTGCAGCACTCGCTACACTCATTCACAATATTCCAGTTATAACAATGGTTCTTTTACTATTTGAAGTATCTCGAACAATGGAGCATTCAAGAGTTGGCGAGAATATTTTCAATATGATTTGGAACATTTTAAAACCTGTTATAAAAAATCCATTAACGCTTTCAGTTGTAGCTGGGATTATTGTCGCTATATTGGAGCTGAATTTACCTACATCCATTCAAACATTCGCACAATTACTGGCAGATGCTTCTGGTCCAACCGCACTTTTTGCACTGGGACTTGGCCTAGTAGGACAAGCCGGACTAATAAAAGAATTTGGTATTAAGAAATCAGAAATCGCTACGATTGTCGCTTTAAAGCTTGTGTTTCAGCCCTTCATAACGATACTACTAATACTGTTCGTCTTTGAAATCGATAAACTTTGGGGGATGATCGCCATTTTAATGTCAGCGTTACCTGTAGGTGCTGGCGTTTATGTATTCGCACAAAAATATGAAAGGCTAGAAAAGCAAACTTCCATAGCAATTTTAATATCCATGTTCCTATCCATTTTCACCACTTCCATCTTACTTCTCTACTTCGGAGAACAAATAACGCCGTAAGTTTCATATGAAGCAACCATGGTGGATGTGAGGTCTAGCAGATCGCTTTGTTCTATAATGAGCTAATCTGTACTAGACAACACATTCCACTGTAGGCGTTGATTGTCACCAAAGACTTCTCCAATCCAAGGTCATTTATGCTTATCACAAATAAGTGCTCCCGTCATGGCATCAATGTACCGAATCGGGGTTCTAGTTTGTTGACTACACGCTTGATAAACAAGATTATAGGATTCGGATTCACTATCATAATCTTTGTTCCAAGCCAATTCGAAATCCAAATGATTGCAAAATATCTCACTTGCTTCTTCTTTAGAAATAGCCGGGGCATCAGGAATTTCACGTAGTTGCTCTATGCCAATGCTTGGTCCACTATAATAATCAATCTGACCTGTTTTACAATTAACAGCAACCCTAACTATATCTTGAATTCGTATACCCTGACCGGTTTGCATAACAAATGAGAAGTGTTCTTTTAATGGCAGCTCTTCCTCTACATCCTCATTCTCCTGAATAATGGGTTTAAGGTATTGAAAGTAATCCGGTACTATTATTTGTAAAAAATCAACAGCATTTTGATAGCACTCTTCTCTAGTCAGTTGAAGTTTTCCACTTCGCTCCATAAGCCACATAAAACTTCTTATTTTACCAGTTTTCTTTGAAACGAAGGCTTTAACTGTATCTTCTGATTGTCTCCGGAAAAAGCCATTCATCGACAAATCACTTTCCTTTTCCTCCCACTCTCGGTCACGCCACACGATGCCGGTTTCTTCCTCCATATCTACTTCACGAATGATTTCCATACTCTCAGGAATGCCTAGGATTTCTTCAATAGATAAATCTTCATGTACATACTTAGTTATTGGAAAAGGTGGTGTGCCATAAGTTTCAGGGGTATATGCGTCACATTCAATCGTTAATGTTGGTTTCAAAACGTCCGCTCTATAATTTGAAAATGAGTCTATTTCGTACACAAGTCGAAGTCCATTTTCCGCTACATCATGAATGCCCATATACAAATTTGTAATCGTTAGCTGCAACACTAGTTGATGTTGCATATGTTCACGAAGTGTTTCTTTTGATATTAACATTACAGGTATTTCGGGAAGCGGTTTTACACCATTGTATGTAAACTCAACAATGTTGCCTGACGAATCAATATCAATAAAACAACCTGCATGCTCTAACGGTAAGTCCATTACGATTTGTTCATAGTAAAAACGATCTGCACGAGTTAGCTTTTTTGTTTTATAGAAGGTTAAATCTTTTAATGCTTCAGGATAATGGCTGAGTATAAACTGTTCCACAAGCTCTCTTTTTTCCTCTATATTTAATGGGAGCACATCAGAAATTTCCTCCTTTAAATAGGTTGTTAAACTTGTCAAATTACCTGCGAAATCCAAGTATACAGTAATGCCTTCATCGCGTTCTTCAGTCGACCATGAAAACATTGCCCCTCCTTCTCTATTTTCACCTTCAATATAATCCTCAATGACAGGTCGAAAATGATTTGGTAGTTGAATCATAGATAATGCCCGTTGCTTCAATTGTTCTATTAACAAGGAAGCCACCTCCATCTTTATCATATTTTACTTTTCTCAATCCTATTTCAAATTTTACACTATCCACATTATAATGGCATGTTTTTTCAAATTTCTCAAAGGACATTTTGATGTCCACTATGCAAATTTATGTACGACACATGCGATTACATCTATAATAGGACAATAGTATTTTAATCTAAGATCGGTGATGATTTATTTGTTAAAGATTTATGCATGGCTTACTTCATGTGTAGTCATATGGGGGAGTAATTTTGTATTTGGGAAGATATTGGTTCAGTATTTCTCTCCAGCTCTACTAACACTGTTGAGACTCGCGTTTATTGTCTTATTTTTAATCGAGTTCACATTGTATAAAAAAGGTTTTAAACGTGTCAGCAAATCAGATTTGCTTGCCCTATTATTTTTGGGTATTGTAGGTGTGTTCATCAATCAATGGTCTTTTTTCGTAGGATTACAAACTGCCGACCCAACCACATCAGCATTAATATTAGCGACTACGCCAATATTAACTGGCGTTTTAGCAGCAATTTTTTTAAAAGAGAAATTCACCATTCGTATGTTGATGGGATCTATTATTGCTATCACAGGAATTTATTTTGTCGTAACAAAAGGAAACTCGTCCACACTGCATATTGACAAAGGTCTCCTATGGATTGTGGTGACGATGGTTACTTTCGCAATTATGATTATAATGACGAGGGTATTATCAGTGCGAGTAGATGCCATTACAATTACTTTATATTCGAATATCGTTGGTTTTGTCGTAGCGATTCCTTTTGTATTTTTATTCGACAAACCGATTCAAATAAGCGCCGATATTTCTGACTGGTCTTTATTAATCGGAACCGCGGTCGTTGTACACGGAATTGCGACACTCATATGGAATAAAAACATTCGTCATGTCGATGCTTCCAAAGCGTCTATTCTCTCTAACCTGGAACCTTTTGTCGCCATGATTACGGGGTTCTTGTTGTTATATAAACCGATTACTGGCGTAGAAATAGTGGGTTCATTATTTATTGTAGGAGGCGTAGTATTTTCTACATATCAGCGGAAAAGTATGAAAAAACTCCCTCATTAATAATGAGGCTACTTTCGATGATAGATACAATCAGCTGTAGGAAATATCCAATAAGTCTCCTCTATTTTTGCCCAATCCGAGCAATTAATCTAAATAGTTACAAAAAAGACTATAGACAAGCTCAATTCCCTCGAGTTGTCTACAGTCTTAATTTTATATACTAGAAAATCAATTATTACAAATCATCAAAGCCATTATCTTCAACATTCACTTTCACATATTGGCGAGAGCGTTGTTCAAAGAAATCTGTCTTGCCTAAGTCAACATCCTCATATGCTTTGATCCATTTTAGTGGGTTTTTACGATAGCCCTCAAACGGTCGTTCATAGCCTAGCTGATTACAGCGTACATTGGCATAGAAGTGCACGTAATCATGGACATCTTCTACATCTAAGCCCGGCACTTTATCGCCAATGACTTCATTTGCCCATTCCACTTCAAGTTGTACGGCTTCACGGAAAATTGCTTGTACTTTCGCTTCACGCTCTGGTGTATCGTATTCTGGGTATTCTTCTAATAGTTCTTTATAAATTTTAATGAATAAATCAACGTGCAGTTGCTCATCACGATTAATGTAATTGATCATTGTCGATGTAGCGACCATTTTTTGATTGCGTGCTAAATGGTAGAAAAACGCAAATCCAGAATAGAAAAATAGCCCCTCTAAAATGACGTCATAGACAATCGCCTCTAACATATTTTCCACTGTTGGTTCTTCTGAAAATGCACGGTAGCCTTTAATGACAAAATCATTACGACTTTCCAAAACTGGCTCAGTACGCCAAAAGTCAAACGTGCGATCCTGTACATCCTTGTTTACAATACTAGATAGCACATATGAATACGAATGGTTATGAATCACTTCCTGCTGCGCCAAAATAATCATTAACGCATTTAAGCTTGAATCCGTTAAATAGTCTGCTACTTTCCCTGCAAAATCAGTTTGAATACTATCTAATAGTGCTAACAAACCAATGATTTTCAAAAAAGACTCCTGCTCGTCTTCACTCAAATTTGGAAATTGCTTTACATCATTCCCCATATTTATTTCAAAGGGTGTCCAAAAGTTGCCGAGCATTTTTTTATATTTGGGATACGCCCA
Organism: Lysinibacillus sp.; assembly: GCA_036638655.1. GTDB lineage: Bacteria > Bacillota > Bacilli > Bacillales_A > Planococcaceae > Lysinibacillus. The sequence continues at coordinate 10,221 of JAVWKG010000026.1, forward strand.
GCTAAAGCGTACATCATCCCAGTTTAATATATTCGAAGAGCGCCCATTGATAATCGCTGTTGAACGATTGGGTGCTTCTTTATCCATGATTGTTCTTTTCATTACAGTTGTTGTCATTTTCGTTTCCTCCTAGCTCGCACAAGACTCACATTCTATTAATTCTACTGAAGTGGATCTTACATAATATGTTGTTTTAATTCCACTCGACCAAGCATTTAAATGCAGTGCTAAAAGGTCTTTCGCTTTAATCGTATTTTGCACATATAAATTTAGTGAGACACCCTGGTCAATATGGCGTGCCCGTGCTGCGTTTTGCTTGATTGTCCAATTTTGATCGATAAAGTAAGCTGACTTGTAGTACCAAATTGTTTCAGGCGATAAATCAGGGACCGTTACTGGAATTTTGTAATCCTTTTTCTCTTCTGAATAACTTTTTTGGAAAATCGGATCAATCGTCGCTGTGCTTCCTGCTATAATCGAAGTTGTTGAATTCGGTGCTACCGCCATGACATAGCCATTTCGCATACCATTTTCAGCTACATCCGTACGCAGCGCTGTCCATTGATCACTGTCATAGCCACGCTTTTCAAAATAAGCACCTGTTTGCCAATCAGATCCTTCAAACAACGGATAGGCACCTTTTTCCTTCGCCAAAGCCATCGATGCTTGAATTGTTAAATAGGCAATCTCTTCATACAGCTTGTCCGCATATACTACTGCTTCATCCGACTCCCACTGAATTTGCTTTAAAGCGAGTAAATGATGCCAACCAAATGTTCCAAGTCCAATACCACGATAACGCTCATTCGTACGTTCTGCCTGCTTCACAGGAATTGTGTTAAGCGCAATGACATTATCTAACATACGTACTTGAATCGGAATAAGTCTTGCTAGGGCATTTGCCGGTACCGCCTTACCTAAGTTCACAGATGACAAGTTACAAACAACAAAGTCCCCTGGCTTACGGCGCGTCACAATGACATCATCTTCCAATGTGATGGACTCAAATTCAGTCGCACTCATATTTTGGAAAATTTCTGTACACAAATTACTCGAGTAAATCATACCTTCATGCTTATTCGGGTTCGCACGATTGACTTCATCACGGTAAAACATAAACGGTACACCTGTCTCTAATTGCGAACGCATAATACGCTTCATAATATCTATTGCTTGTACGACTTCTCGGCTTAATAATGGATTTGCCACACATGCTGCATATTTCTCACGGAATGAGCCTGTCCCTTTTTTCTCGTCATAAAAATCTTCTAATGAGTAGCCCATCATTTCACGTACTTCATGTGGGTCAAATAGATGCCAGTCTGCACGTGCTTCTACAGCTTCCATGAATAAATCTGGTAAACAAAGACCTGTGAAAATATCATGTGCGCGCATTCTTTCATCACCATTATTTAACCGTAAATCTAAAAACGTAAAAATATCTTTATGCCAAATATCTAAATACACTGCAATCGCACCTTGGCGTTGTCCTAGTTGATCGACAGATACGGCCGTATTATTTAATTGTTTAATCCATGGTAATACACCACTTGAAGCGCCTTTAAATCCACGAATGGCCGAGCCACGGCTACGAATTTTCCCCATGTATACACCAATTCCACCACCGTATTTCGACAGTGTTGCCACATCTGTATTAGTGTCATAAATGCTTTGTAAGCTGTCATCCACCGTATCGATGAAGCAGCTCGACAATTGCCCATGCGTTTTACCAGCATTCGCCAAAGTTGGCGTAGCTACAGTCATATATAAATTACTCATCGCCCAGTATGCTTCACGTACTTTTTCTAGGCGGTTTTCTGTTTCATCTTGCATGAGAGTCATTGCAATGACAAGCCATCTTTCTTGTGGTAATTCTACTGGCACTTTCGAAAAATCACGTACAACATAACGGTCCATTAATGTTTTCAAGCCGATATATGTAAATAATTCATCACGCCCAGGCACTATATAACTTGCAAGCTCCGCTAGTTCATCGCTGTTGTATTTTGTCGTTAAATTTTTATGATAAAGACCAGCTTCCGTATATTGTACTAATTGCTGTGGAAACACTTGATATACATCAGCAACTGGTACACCTCGGCGCATAGCATATTGTTCGTATAATTTTTCTAAATATAAATGAGCCGCCACAAAAGTCCAATATGGCTCCTCTTCATCGACTAAACTAAGTGTTTGAAGAATCATTGCATCAGCCCATGCTTCAAACGTTGCATTTTCATTTTTTTGTAACCAACGCTCCGACAACATTGTAAATCTTTCCAGTTCATCCTCCGTGTACTTGTCCTTTAAAAATGTTAGCTGTTGTTGAATTAGTCTACTCATCTATGAAACTCCCTTTCCATTGTATACAACACAAAAAAAAGCGAATACACACCAAAAATCGGTTGCGTAGTCGCTTTGAATCGGAAATGGAAATGAAGGAAATGAACACATCAAAAAAGTGGACAAATCTTTCGCTCCACTTCTCAACCCCCGAAGAATGTGTTAATGCATCGAACAATTCGGCAGGTCTCCTGGCTCATGCTTCACCCAAATTATCGCCTTCCCATCTAATTAGACAGTGGCTATCTATAATTTGTCAGCATTTACAGTTGCGGGGACAGCTTCGGCTTCAGACTGATCTGCTCCGAATTCCCTTTTAAACCATCATGGTACCGTTTGTTCGAAATACTATATATTGTGTTTTGACTTCTAAACTAATCTAACATATTGTGTCTATCGAGGTCAATAGTTGTTTTGCACCGCAATTTATAGTCTGTCTCAGCAAATAGTTTTTCACATACAAGAAACCTCGTTCACTACTGGCTTATGTGAATTTTTTCAAAATACTTTGTGAAAATTTGTTTTGCTTCTTTTTTCTTGTCTGGGTGAATACCAAGTAAAATGACAGTCGATGGGCCTGCACTTTTATCTACATCTAGTGAACATTCTACTGTTTTATCACCAAACAATCGCTTGAATTCAGCTTGAAGACCATTAGATCCCACTGGCCATACTTGCATCACAATTTCTTGCAACCATGCATCAAAAATCGGTTGTATTTTTGCGACACTTTCAGACTGTTCTACTACTTCAATACCGACGAGCGGAACCCCGTATGTGTACCAATGTAATTCATCTATCTCAAAATGTGTACACTCTTGTATTTCACCTAGCATCGTAATCGACAAACCCGATTGTAGCGTGTCAATATTTGACTCCGAGCTACCGTCAACACGAAGTCGTACAAGACCAACCTCATCGAACACTTTTTGAATGCCTTCTACATAACGACCCCAAGCATCCTCACTCGAAAAATTCGCAAGGAAAACATGTGTAGTTATAGCATTTGCTGCTAGCTGCTCTAAAAAAGTAACACGCGCCGTTAAATACGATGTCAACTGATCAGGTGCATTGACAACATCCTGTGCTTTTTCACCGATTCCAGCTGCATTGTCAGTCGTTGCAACGAGTTTTTGTCCGATTTTCACTGCATTTCTCAATATAATCTACCTTCTTTTCGAAAAAACGCTTTTGAAAGAACGGGCATTACTACAGCGACAATTACTAAATTCACAAAAGTAGTAACGCTTAGACCAACAATTGCGCCCCAGTAAAATTCAGCACTAATTAAAAAATAAAATGGAATCGGTGCCACAACACCATTTAGCAATAGTGCTACCGGCCATTTCAAAACATGCATGCCTTTTTTATGCATAACACCAAATATCCACACAACTAAAAACATTTCAACCGCAATAATAATATGTAATGGTCCAAATAAAAAACCTGTCGAAAATGCTGAAACTAGATGTCCAATCATACCTGCAATGCCAGCAAATACTGGCGGTAAGAAAACGACACTTAAAAACGCCGGTGCCGAATCAAGTGCTGATGATGTCACTGGTGACGGAACTTTAATGACCGCTCCAACCGCACAAATAGCGGCTACCATCGCAGTTAAAGTAAGCAAAGTTAATTTTTGACGATTCATGTACATTTCCCTCTTTCATTCTTTTATTTTTTCTGCAATACCATACCAAATACGTGTAACACTTTCTGCTTCCGTAAAGAGCGCTTGATAAAAGCGACCGCAAACATCACGAAGTTGCCTAACTTGCTTTTCCATGGGCACGACACCTCTTCCCATATCTGTCACTATCACATATACATGACAAAGCTCATCTAAATTTTTCAGCTTACGGACAAGCTCATTAGCAATGGCATCCTCGTTGTCTAAATTCTGTAAAACCAACCACTTCTCAATACTACTGACAACAAGAGCTTCGCACTCAGGTGCTTGTTGTGGTAACGCCCCGTCAGCAAATACAATATCCGTAATTTGTTGCGTATTCAATAAGTTGTTTACATATTGGTGTTTGCCATTATAGGCGCCACCGATAAAGACATGCATCTCGCTCCCTCCTCCCATTCCTGCCTTGACCACGTTAATGTATAGATCATGTCATGTGGGGCTTGCCATGACCAAAACGGTTTTGATTCCGGAGCAAAGTACATAAGAAGTATGCGAATAACGCCTCCATGAACAACAAGTGTGAACGACTTTTCCGTTTTAGACAAAGCCTGAAACCCTTGCAATACACGATCCCGGAATGTATTGAACTTTTCTCCATTAGGCGGCGAATGATGAATAGAATCATCTAACCATGCACAATAGCGGCTATTGTCTTTTAATTGCTCATACGTTTTACCTTCAAAATCCCCGAAATTCATTTCTCTAAAATCGGGATTTGGCACATATTGTGCATTCGGGAAATACCCATTTGCAGTTTGCCGGCAACGACATAAATCACTGCCAAAAACCGTCGTTACAAATTCATCAATAATAGCTAAGCATGATGGATCATGTAGTTTGGCATCCGTCCAACCAATATATCGCTTCTCTAAATTTTCCTTTGTAGGCGCATGACGCACTAAACGCACAGTAACAATGTCAGCCATAAGAGCACCTCCATCCCTTCTATAAATGCACCTAGTAAATCACCTGATACCCCACCAAAGTTTTTCAATGTAAATTGGCGAAATACAATTAAACCAATAACTAAAACAAGCACTAAAACAAATGGAATTGCCAATTGACCGCCTGCAAAAATGGCGATACCAATAGCGATACAGAGAGAAAGAAAAGTACACACAGTTAAAATTTTTGGCACGATATGTGTCTTAAAAAAGTAAGCGAGCCCTTTTTCCTTCGAGCATTTCATGGACATAAAGTAAAAAGTCATGCCACACCTTGTTAAAAACGGTATGAACACAATCGCCCAAACTGGCATAAGCTCCTGTAAGAATAACTCATGTATAATAACCAACTTTCCCAACACTAAAAACAAAATAGATAATACACCAAATGCACCGACACGTGGATCATCAAGTATTTCTAGTCTCTTCTCTACATTTCTATAAGAGAAGAACGCATCACTCATATCAATCCAGCCATCTAAATGTAGACCGCCCGTAAACAATGCAAATAGAGCTACTAACACAAAAGCGAGTAACAATGGACTGCTATTGGAATAGGTTTGCAGTGCATACATACTACACATTCCAAGTAAGCCCATTGCAGCACCAATCCATGGTAAAAATACAAACATCCCCGTTATGGATTTTTTTGTTAACGGGAATTCCTTATGAATCGGCACGACCGTAAAAAATTGAAGCGTTAACAATAGACTGTGCCAAGCTGTTTTCATTAAGCTTCCTTCTTTCTATATCAATTATGCCTGAATACCACAATTCTGCTGAATGAAAATGGCCCATCACCATAATCCGTGCTTGGCTGCACATTCCACTGCAGGCGGACGCTTTCCGTTCCATGTGCTTACATTTTTTAAGTTTCTTTTAAATCAATTGTGTATTTTGGCAAGTACACCTTAAAATGGATCATCATCAAAAATCAGAGATGACATTTGAGTAAAGTCCATAAGAAATAGAGAATGCAGGTTTCTCTTCGTTCCGGCTGTGCGACTCCTAGGGGATCAGCGAAAAAAGGAACAAAGGCTAAAGACGTCACATCCTGTGAAAATGCATTCGTGACCAACATCCTATTGCCCCGAAGCGGCTCATCAGACGCCCCCCGGAAAGCGCACAGCCGGAACGGAAATCAACTCTATGTTATTGGTGATGAATCTGAAAACACTATTATTTCCACCTTTTCACAACACCATAATCCATCTCGAAAGCTTGTTGTGCCGTTGTTACAAACCATTGATGAATTTCGCCTAGTAATTTTCGATATTTCTCCACTTCGTCATTTACATATGTCGGTTCATCAAATAATTCATTCGATACAATGATGAGTTGCACATTTTTAGTGAGTAATGTCGTTATTTCTTGCTGCACTTCCGTGATTTTTTGCTCTATACAGCCTGAGTGCGCTATACATGGATTACCCTGTTCAAAGCCTTCATAAAAAGCATTTGTTAGCCATGTCGTTACACAATCCCATAACACAATATCGCCCGCTTTTATGTGCATACAGGCTGCATGTAAATCAACCGGTGCTTCGATTGTATGCCACTCAATACTTTGCTGCTCTCGGTCTCGCTGATGTTTCATAATTCTTTTAGTCATTTCACTATCTGTTGCAACGCCTGAGGCTACATAGACTAACCGCTTTTCGTCTTGCAATTCATTATGAAAAAGCGTTCTAGCAGTACTTTCAGCAAAAGCTGATTTCCCACTTCGAACACCTCCTGTTATAAAAATTAGTGGCATGTCCGCCCCCCTAACGCAAATGAATTGTGTTGCCTACTTCAACGACTCTCCATTTATCTGAGTCAGCCTCAATAATGGATAAACTTGTATCTTCAATTAATGGCGGTGCCCATAAGTTTGAAATCCCTCTTTCAAGCACAGCATTTATGATACATTTAATCGTTACACCATGAGACACAATTAAAATCGTTTCATTTGGATAAGTTAAAGCAATCTGTTTTAATACGCAAATTGCTCGCTCTGTAACACTGCCAAAGCTTTCTGTATGTGTGGCATGAAACTGTCCTGGAAATTCCGAGTAAATTTTATAAGGAAGTCGATCCTTTTGTAAAATATCCTCTATTTGTTTACCTTGCCAATCCCCTAAGTTGATTTCACGTAAATCCTCATCGTACAAAACAGGTATTTCTCTATCCCCAATAATATATTCGGTCGTTTTTTTTGCTCTCCCGCTTGTACTACTATATACCGAATGGAAATCGACTTGATCTAGTCGCTTACCTAGCTTTTTAGCATTTCCAATACCTTCTTCAGTTAATGGGGAGTCTAGCCATCCTTGTAATCGTTGTTCCTTATTCCAAATTGTTTCGCCGTGCCTCACAAGATAAAACGTTGTCAAAGTTCTCCCTCCTACTCACGATTCAAACCAAACCATTCATTTAAACAACTATGTAAATGGGACATAGCCGAGATGTCTTTCATCCCCACTCTAAACCATTTTCCATCTAAGCCGTTAAAATTTTTCGTATGCCGTAGCACGACACCTTTTGCTAAACAATACGTAAAGAATTGCGCTTCATCATGTCCTATAGGAAGTTGAAAACATAAATAATTCGTCACACTATTCGTTACCTTACACCTTTGCTTCAATAAATACTCGCGTAAGTAGTCACGCTGAACAATTGCATGTGAAATAGCTATTCGGCAATAATGTACTTCTTCCAAACAGCTTGCGCCAATTACAGCCGCGAATGCATTAATATTCCAATGAGGAAGCATATTTTTTAACTGTCTCGCAATATCTTCAGAGGCGATACAATATCCTAATCTTAAGCCAGGAATTGCATACATTTTTGTCATAGAGCGTATAATCAGCAAATGTGAATATTGCGCTACTTGATTAATAAACGAACAGTCTTCGTCTATCCAATCTATAAATGCTTCATCTAAAACAATTTCACAAGCTACTTTTGCGCCGTGTGCTATTAACGTTTCCAATTCTTCTCTTTTCGGCATGACACCAGTTGGATTATTTGGTGTACATAAATACAATGCATCTGCATTTTCCATTTCTCGCATTAAACAATCCATCGGTAATTTATATGTCTCAATCTCTTCGACTACAATCGGTATAACTTGTGCAAATGCTGCCTTAAGTGTACGCTCATATTCTGAAAAAGTCGGGTGGACGACAATAACACGCTTATTTTCATAACGCCTTGCCAACACCGAAAAAATTTCTGATGCTCCGTTTCCGAGTACGACATTTTCCTTCTCAACATGATGAAACTTTGCCACCTTCGATAGGAATGGCTCACCGTCTGGATCTGGATAGCGCTGAATTAACGGATAAAATGTCCGCCAGCGCGCCTCTACAAAATTCGGAGGTCCTGCTGCATTTACATTTTCACTAAAATCATACACTTCATTGGGCATTTCAATACCAAGTTGTCCATATACATTTTGCGGATTCGCACCGTGACTAGGCAATTGCAATGATGACTCCTCCTACTCCAATCATAACGAGTGCAAACAAAAGTGTTGCTACACGCATATGAATTATTGTTGTTGTTATATGTTGTTTCGTTAAGGGAACTAGTTTTTCTCCCATTGTTGCTCGGTAAGACTCTATACCTTTATACCGATTCAAGCCCCCAAGCTGGACACCCAGTTGGACTGCCGTAGCTGCCTCAAGCCAGCCACTATTAGGACTTGGATGCTTTCTCGCATCTATATACCAACGTTTCAATCGTGCAAACAATGAGTATGTCGTTTCATTTCGGGTAAATAATACAATGAATAGCCCTGTCAATCGGCTAGGAATAAAGTTAAGTATATCATCTAGGCGAGCTGAAAAAGTGCCAAAATCTTTGTACACTTCATTTTTATAGCCTATCATCGAATCGAGTGTATTGACTGCTTTATAACCCCATAAACCAACCGCCCCAAACAAAAACGCAAAAAACAACGGCGCGGTAATGCCGTCACTTGTGTTTTCGGAAACCGTTTCAACAACTCCACGAACAATTTCATCCTCATCTAGCTGATCCGTATCACGTCCAACTATCCAAGATAATTTAACACGCGCTTCTTTGAAATCTCCTTGAACAAGTGGTACATAGACAGCCATCGCTGCCTCTTTCAAACTTTTTTGTGCAAGCCCTATACCAATCAGGAGCCCTTCAACAATAACACCAAAAACGATACTAATTTGGTAGCTTGCAAAGACAATCCCATAGACAACTAGCATCGTTGTCCCAACGACTGTAATAGCTACTATACTACCTTTCGCTTTTCGAAATTGCCCTTTATTCAAATGCTTCGATTGCCATTGAATGAACCTACCTATCCACCGTACAGGATGCGGCATTTTCGGTGGATCTCCTACTAGAAAATCGAATATGAGCCCGATTACACAAGCTATGATGATTAAAATCACCGGGCACTCGCCTCCTTATCTTCCTTATATTTTAAAATCGCTACTTTCATTGTTTCATAAACACCATGACCAATAATTTTGCCAAGCATCGTAATTGGTCCTGCATATTGATGGTATTGTCCTTCTTCTGTTGAGGCAATAAGCAGACTATCAGTAGACGTACCTGTCGCAAGTGTACCTGTCGTTGGGTCTACTATTTGCTCATCAAAAAGCGCCTTCGATTTTGCCTCTGTCGAAGAAATCATCACTTGAAACAATGCCTCCTGAGATAATCGGCCGTTAATGATTACCCACGTATTAATCGTACCTGCATGGTATGTTTCCTCTCTATGAAAGGCACGTGTAATATCAACCGCATTGCCTAAACCAGCCGTCACCATCACGACGATTCTAATACCTTCATGCTCAAACTCTTCGATCGTTGCATGATGTGCATAAACTGCCGTCATCATTGCAACCGTTTCTGAAACAGGAAATCCCTCAGCATCTATAAAGGTTTTAATTTCCTCATGCGGTTGGCGATTATCATATGTATAACTTACAGATCGATTGATCAAATGCGAATAATAACCAAAGCCTGGATTGTGCATGGCAGATGATACAATCTGTAAAGGCTTATCTACTGATACAGCAACAAATTGCTCCCTTACTTGAACATCTTCCTTTCGAAATACAAACATATTACGTGCCTCCTACAAGTAACAAATGTGCTAAAGCGCTCGTTCACATCCGATAAGCTGCTTGCGAGCACAAAGCGAAAGTTAAGCGCTCTTCAAACTTTCGGCCTGATGGAGCCAGACCGCGACTTTACATTAAACTCGAGTGAGCTAAGAAAGGTGCTTTACCCTAGACACCTTGAAAAACTTATACTTTCTTACTCTTTAACAAAAGAAAGACTAGCAAAAAAACGCTAATCTTTCTTTTTCCTACTTATCGCTTAGTTTTTAAATCTTTGTAACGAATAACTGTTCCTGCAATAATACATACCCAACCGAGACCTACATAGACAACTTTTAAATTGCCTTCACTTCCAGGTAAAATATTCATTATTGTTAAACAAACGATTAAAATCCCGAATGTAGAAATAATCATACCAATTGTTAATTTACTCATGAATTGTCTCCTTAAACATCTGTCAACATTGATGATACCGTATCTATAGCAAAAAAGAAAACGTATTATAAAAAAAATTCGCTTCCTTCTAGTAGTTTTTACGCAAGCCCTTCAGATGTCAAAGCATCTCTCAGACCTCGCTTTCCTGCTAGAGTACCGCGAATTTTTAAAGACATTCATTTATTTTGCTTCTACTTGTGCAAAAAACTCTCCGTACAATGCTTGTAAAATTTGATTTTCAAATTTTTGTAGCACGCCAAATACTAGACTTACTTCTGAAGAGCCCTGATTGATCATTTCAATGTTTGCACCTGTTTTAGAAATTGCGGCCGCTGCACGAGCTGCTAGTCCTGTATTATTTCGCATACCTTCGCCAACAATCACAATCATTGAAAATCCATGACGGAATTGTACATCATCCGCATGTAATTCTGTCTTCGTACGAGACAAAATTCGTTCTTCAATTTCTGGTGTTAGTTGATTTGAGCGCATAATGACAGAAATATCATCAAGTCCTGACGGTGTATGTTCGTATGAAATATTCTCATCTTCTAAAATATGCAGTAACTTACGACCAAAGCCAACTTCACGATTCATCAAATATTTTGAAACATATAAAGTTGAAAATCCACTATCTGCTGAAATACCCGTTACAGCACGACCTGTCACTGAACGTGTTGGTACAATGCGTGTACCAGGGGCAGATGGATTATTCGTATTTTTAATGTTAACCGGCACCCCAATCTTGTATACAGGCATTAATGCTTCGTCATGGAAAACAGAAAAACCTGCATATGATAATTCGCGCATTTCACGATATGTGATTTCTTTAATTTCTACTGGGTCATTGACTACTTTAGGATTCGCTGAAAATACACAATCTACATCTGTAAAGTTCTCATAAAGCTCCGCCTCTACAGCTGCAGCTAAAATTGAGCCTGTAATATCTGAGCCACCACGGTCGAATGTGCGTAAAACTCCTGCTTTTGTGTAACCAAAGAAACCTGGGAATACTACAATCTCTTCCGAACCCTTTAGTTTTGCAAGGTTTTCATATGCTTCTGGAAGCGCAAATGTACGCTCTGGTAAATCATTCACCACTAAACCTTCTTTTGGACTTACATAGCGAGCAGGCATACCAATACTATTAAAATATGCAGCAATTAGTTTGGCATTATTATCCTCACCACTAGCTTTTATATTATCGATAAACAGTTCCACATTTGTTTGGTCGCCTCGTACTCGTTCACGTAAATCATCTGCAATAACATCACAAATTGTATGATCTAAATTCAAGCCGTCTGTAATAGCTTTATAACGATTGACAACATTTTGAATTTTATGTTCAATATCTCCATTTTGTAACGCTGTATCCGCTAACTCAATTAGTAAGTCCGTCACTTTAATATCGTCACCAGAGCGTTTTCCCGGTGCAGAAACAGCTACAATTTTACGAGCTGTATTAGATTTTACTATATTAGCCACTTTAATAATTTGTTCTGCACTTGCCACAGATGTTCCACCAAATTTACATACGATCATATCATCAAATCCTTACTTTTTAAGTTAATTGTATTTCTCCACAAAACAATTGATTGTACACAGTGTACAAATTATCAATCTCTACGTCAATACAATTTGAAAAATTCTAACAATAAACTTTTCAAAAATGGACAATTTTCACACCATTTTGTTTATTATACGGATTTAAGATGAAATAGTTAAGGTTTTTATAAAATTTTTTCATACATTCTACAAAATTAGGGGAATTTCTGCATGAGCTAGCTTACAAGAGGCGTACAAATTATCTGCACCATACTAACGGGAAATTGATTTGCGTTTCTTCTATATAATAAAGTAAACGCTTACTTACGTTGTGAACATTCATAATAATCGATTTGTATGCAATTTAAGTAAGCTTTTTAAACTTTTCCAGATTGATCTGCATTTGCAAAAACAAACATGAATTTGGAACCCTCCCTAATTTATGTGATAATCTAATAATAGGAACGAACGTTTCATTGCAAAAAGAAAAGAGGTGTGGTCATGAAACCGGTCATCCTAGCTGAAAAACCATCCCAAGCAAAAGCCTACGCAGATGCTTTCACCGTCAAACGCCATGAAGGCTATTTGGAAATCTTGCCTTCTCCCATTTTCCCAGAGGGTGCCTATATTACATGGGGTATCGGCCATCTTGTAGAATTGAAGGAACCCAAAGCGTACGACCCGAAATGGACAAAGTGGTCACTGGCTAGCTTGCCAATTTTGCCAGAGCGCTATGAGTTTCAGGTGGCGAAGGGGAAATATAAGCAGTTTACCATTGTGAAGAAGCTCATTAAAGGAACGGATACGGTCATTAATGGCTGTGACGTGGATCGCGAAGGTTCGAATATTTTCTATAGTATTTACTATCAAATAGGTGCTCGAAACCAGACGATTAAACGGTTGTGGATCAATTCGCTTGAGGTGGATGAAGTGCGTAAGGGATTTGCGAATTTGCATGATAATCGCAAAGATTTACTAATGTATGAAGAAGCAAAAGCTCGTCAAATTAGTGATTGGCTTGTGGGCATGAATGGTTCACGGTTATATTCGTTGCTTCTGAAAGAACGTGGCGTTCAGGATGTCTTTTCGATTGGACGCGTACAATCGCCGACGGTTTACTTAATTTATCAGCGCCAAAGAGAAATTGAAACATTCGTTTCGGAGCCTTTTTTTGAAATTGAAGCAACGTTTACGGCTACTCATGGGGCGTATAAAGGAAAAGCGAAGGTCAAGGAACCAAAACGAGAAATCATTCGGGAGTTGCTGGCGATGCATAATCTTCATCCGAAATCGCCGGGGACCATTACATCTGTAGAGAAAGTCGACAAACGGACACCGCCGCCTCAACTCCATTCGCTGTCCACATTACAAGCGACAGCGAACCGGTTGTGGAAAACAAGTCCTGCAGATGTGTTAAAAATCATGCAAGGACTTTATGAAAAGAAAATTGTCACATACCCACGTACAGATTCTCGTTATATTACACCAAGCGAGTTCACCTATCTTGCTGATCAAATAGGCGATTTCCAACAACTTATCGGGCATCCCTTCCCCGTCGAGTCACTTGCACCGAAAAAGCGCTATGTTGACAGCTCGAAGGTTCAAGAGCATTACGCTATCATTCCGACGAAGAAAATCCCGTCACAGGCTGTGCTTGGTAGATTATCGACTATTGAGCGTAACTTATACGAGGAAGTAGTCCGCACGACACTCGCCATGTTCCATACCGACTATCTGTACACCGAAACAAAGATAACAACTGACGTTAATGGACTTCTTTTCTTCACAGTCGGCAAGACCGAGCGTGACAAAGGTTGGAAAGCATTATTCGCCCGTTCACCTGCCAAAGAAAATGATAAGGACGAGCCGACATTACCACCGCTCGCGCTACATGAATCTGTTAACAGTGACATCGGCATCAAAGAAGGAAAAACAATGCCACCTAAACCGTATACAGAAGGTCAACTCATCGCCATGATGAAAACCTGTGGGAAACTCATTGATGATAAAATCGAGACCGAAATCCTAAAAGAAGTAGAGGGGCTTGGTACGGAAGCAACACGAAGTGGTATTATTGAAACCATTAAACGGCACGGCTACATCAGTGTGACGAAAAATATCGTGTCTATTACGAATAAAGGGCGAATCCTGTGCCAAGCCATTGAAGGTAATCTTCTCGCAAGCCCGTCGATGACTGCGAAATGGGAAGCGTATTTACGTAAAATCGGCAATGGCGAAGGGACGCAGGAACGCTTTCTTGGCAGCATTGCGAAATTCATCAATAGCTTATTGCAAGAAGTACCGGGTCAATTAAACACTAAGCCGATTGATGCAAAACTAGCAGCTAGTGTTGTTGGCAAAACAACTTCACGAACTTCATATAAACAAGTCGAAGTCGCACCATGCCCTGCTTGTAAAGACGGCATGATTATTGCACGCAAAGATTTTTACGGCTGCAGTGCTTATAAAACTGGCTGCAAGCAAACATTCCCAGGAGTCTTTTTGAAGAAAAAGCTGACACCTAGTCAGATTAAGCTCCTATGCACAAAGGGAAAAACCAATGTGATTAAAGGGTTTATGGCCAATACGGGGAACAAATTTGATGCACAGCTGAAACTTGTCGATGGGAAAATCAATTTAGAGTTTATTAAATAGGAGCAAAAGGTTACGAGGATGAAAATGCTTTTGAAAAATGGTGTAGTAACAGTCGAAGGATTAACGAGTAAAAATGGTAGTAAGTTTGATGCTAATATGAGATATGAAAAAAATCATGCTTACTAATAGCTGAACCCGTTTTGAAAAAAGTTTGATCAAAGCGGTTCAGTGTTTGTGAAGTATTATCACTACCGTCGCATAGATTTTAACTGTATTCTCTGGTTTTAACTTTTTTATTTAAGATGAATAACGAAGACACTTAAGCAGAGGTAGTAGACCTCTATTGCCTTCGACGAGTGGATTGTATTAACATTATTTTTATTCACTATGATGCTCCTTACTTTTATTTATATCGACAAGTCACTAGCGTATTCCACACATAACGAAATTACAGATTTAACTAGAAAATATTATATTAAACTAGCGAAAACACGTGATAAGATGATAAAATGTTAACATAAAGGGAGATGATTACATGGGGAGATTAAGTAAACGTAATATACTTTGGGTTATACCAATCGGCATTATAGCTATTTTTTGGTATTTTTACGGACCTCAAAAAGATATTACCGATAATGAATACATTACATATGTGAAAAATTATTTTGTAGAAAAAAGTGGGCAACCATTAGGAAAAGCATTTGAATCATCATGTGAAAATCCATATTGGGTATACTTCGAAACACAAAAAGGTCAAGATGTCGTGGAGTTCGAAGGCGATTGCCCCATCAATAGTAAAAATACGAAGGTCAACGTTCAATTTTTAGTAGACAGAGACATGACGAAAGTAAGAAATGGTGCACTGCTCCTGGATAGTGTTTTACAAGAAGAAACAGACCGAGACGAGTTTATCGTACAAATGACAAAGTAAAAAAGCTACTCTCGACAGTAATTTCGCAATAAACTCCATACAGGGAGATCCTTTTCATAGACAAATAAGACACTTTTTGTTCAGATTGAACAGCGTGTCTTTTTTATGTGGATAATTAAAATTCACTTCAAATTCACGCAAAAAAACCTTCGTTGTGCATTTACCTGGGCGAAGTTCCCTGTCCCGTGCTCTAGTTCTATCAGCGCTTCCCAATAGTTGAGTAACGATGCCAAATAAAGACGTGAAGTATTCGACGATTCAAAAGTGGAATACTTCACAACATGACATGGTATGGGCTTATTCAGCATCTTTTTTTAGGGGATACAAATTTATGGCCGAGAACATAATTCCTTATAATTACAGCGTAAACATTGCCATTCCTCAGTTGTTTGCTCAAAATCTTCAAAGTCAACTGGCTCATTCGCAAATATATCAGCTTGATATTTCTTCATTTCAAGCACACTTCCTTTAAAAGTAAACATGATGTTTTCAATGTCAAAATGAGTAAGCAAATATTTTTTCCGCTGCCCTGTTTTCAAATATTCATTGTAAACCTCAATATTCTCAAGTGGGACACGGTATTTCTCTTGCACATAATACGCGTAGAGGGCTAATTGCTGACGATCATCCTCAGACTCCCCGCCTGTTTTCCAGTCAATGATGATCCATTTATCTGCAATCTCATCGAAATAATGAAAATCCATCACGACAAATACTTGCGTGTCGTCAATTTGAATAGAGCGAAACTGCTCTGGTTCGCCAATGCGTAACGACCCTTTACTTGCAGTAACTTGCTGAAACGTCTCACTCTGTAAGAAGTTTTCAAAGATTGCGTGCAAACGATTTTTATAGTCCACCACAAGTGATTGCTCAAGCTTTCCATCATAATAAATCTCTTGCATCATATAAAACTTATTCGGCTTTTGGGTCCACAAATCCCTCTTGCGTGTGGAATCGATAAATGCCGCATTGAGCTGTCCGCGAGCCCTGTTCACCATCTCAGTGACAGTAGGTTTTTCGCTCGTCTGTAAGTAATGAACAATTGACTGTTCAATAATATTGTGGACAATTTGTCCGAATAAAATGGGCATAGATTGGAGCTTTTTTAAACGGTATACATGTTGATGAAAAGGCTCCACATTATAACTCAGCCACCCATTATGAGAAAAATAATAATCATAACCATATTTTCTCTTACAGTTAGCTAATGTTTTATGGCGCGAAAATGACCAAGAAAATGTTGGATATGGTGTTATTTCAAACATAAAAATCCTCCTAAAATTGCGAGATAAAATCATAAACAAGTTGTAAAATCAGTACGATTGTGATAGCTCGTAACATGATTTTCACATGGCTAGCCTTTACTTTCCGAGCAAGTATAATGCCGATTTGTGCACCAATAATTGACCCAAACATTAATGTGAGCGTCATTGGCCACTCGATTTTCCCAGTTGCTTATATGTAACTGCGGCACCTGTGCACATTGCAAATACGCCCGTACGTGTTAACACTACCGCTTTCAAATAAGAGATTTTTTCAAATGCATATGTATAAAGAGCGAGAGTACCACTGCCTGGACCGAATAGTCCGTCATAAATACCAACCCCTAGCCAAATCGGTCCATTTTTTCGGTTCATGGTAAAAGTTGATTTATCGCCAAAATCTCCCCCACCGACGAAGGACATGACAAGTGCAAAACCTAGTAAAAGTATCGCAAGCATTGTTAATGTTTGGCTACTCATATAGGAGGCAATCAATCCCCCCAACGTCCCACCAACTATGGACACTATAAATACCGGACGTAACTCCTTCCAAGATATTTCCTTCCTTCTATAAATCGAATAAAAACTCGAAAACGCACTCACCATATTCGCCACTTTATTGGCACCAATGGCCGAATGCACAGGTACCCCCATCAGCATCATTACAGGTAACGTAATCAAACCACCTCCACCGACTAATGTGCCAATGACATTCCCTACTAGTCCAATAAATAAAAACAATAATAACTCCATAAAAACACTCCTATTAGTCAGAAAGTACTGCGATCACTAGCGCTCTGAATGAAGTTAAAAACACAGCACCTATTGTATATGTTACAGTATAACAGAATCATATTTATGAACGATTGATATTAATGAGGTGACACGATGCACAACAAGCAAAAAACGCCAGTACCCATCTTTTGCAAGCGACTAACGATGATTGTTGCAACAATTTTTGTGGCTGCGATTACAGCGACCGCTATACAGTTTGGGAAGTTACCTACTTCAATCCCTGTATTGCAGCATTTTAATAATGATAATGCTCAGTTTGGGCCAAAAATCGCGATTTTTTATTTACCATTTGTCGCGCTTATGATTTTTTTACTGTTACATTATTTAGAAATAAAAGCAGGCTATCCAATGCCACGTAAAAACAAAGAGACGCTTTCACATGCACAACGACAAAATACAATTATGACATTTTGTTTCATCAAAAATGCAATTTTGCTCTATTTTACATATTCTTTATGGAACGATCTTGCTGTTGGTTTAGGACGTGAACGCATTTTACAACAATGGCATGCCTATTTTTTTCTATTTGTGTTATTTCTAATTTTTATGTTTGGCATGATTCGAGGCATTTTACTCGGTAACAAGCAAAAAAGCTAAGTACACGTTTGTGCACTAGCTTTTTTTCATTTCACTTTTCATTTGTTTAAAGCTATGTATTAAGAAATACTTTTGTACGCCGCGTGAAGCATCAATACTCTCTTTTACAAACTGGTCGAATGCTGTTTCATCCTTCATTTCACAGGCAAAAACCGCTTCAATTGCTGGTTGCATCCACGGCTGCGTTAATTTTTCGCTGCGCATGTCCGCTGTTCGTCTTTCAAGTGCCGCAATGTAGCATCTCGCATAGCTTGTTAGTGGTTCCTTTTGAATTTTTTCAGCCGCTTCCTTCGCTGATGTCATATCTTGCTCTAAAATCGCCTTATTAAATAAATAATTATTTTTCATAGTTGGTTGTTTAAATTTCACGCTGATTTCATCAAGTACCTGGATTTGCTCTACTTTTGTGTCGTATGCATTCGCGTAAACATAGGAAAAAAAAGGCTGCTTTTTCTGACTCTTCACGAATTTATCGACCATTTCCATATTATTTGTTACATACAAAATATGTATATGTCGGTATATTACCGCTACTACAATGACCGCAAAAACACCGAGCGCTATAGACATACGCACACCTGCAAGCGATAGTGCCATCGCCAATACAATGATCATCAAATAAAATAAAGTTAACTTTACTAATTTCATAAAATCTTCTACCTCCATTTTTTTGTTATTTTTCGTGAATAAAAAAAGCCAGCTCCTACAAAGAAAAGAATTGCCATAAACTTCATCACTGGAATAACAAATAATTTACTAATAACTACTACGACAATTAGATAATACACTATCATTGCAAGTAGAAATAATTTGTACTTACTCAACTAACTTCCTACTTTCTTTTAACGCCGTTTCAATTGCTGCGAGCGCTTTCTGACCAATACCATGCAAATTTTCTAATGTCGCTAAATCCACCTGTGCTAATTGTTGTAATGTTGTATACCCTGCTGCATTCAATGCACGTACGGCCGGCTTTGCAACACCTTTTGGCCAATCTGTCACTTACCTTCATCCCCTTTTTTTGATAATCAATACTCGCATGCTAAAATACGAGCATTGACACAACCTGATCATCTTAAAAGTAATCAATAAATGTAGGTATTCCCACAGGTAGCACGTCTTCTAATAGAGAAACTGCAAGTGAATCGCCACGCAGCCGTTCAATTTTTTCTAAATAGCTTGGTCGTTTATAACCCAAAAGCATCGTAGCTAGTGTCTGAACAGTTAACTGCACTGTATTTTCTTCTAATTGCTCGCTCACTTTTTCGACAACTACTTGTCCGTCCAGC